>DBOT01000055.1:234-5993 GCA_002299975.1 Lactobacillaceae bacterium UBA639 | reverse complement strand
TCAGCTGGCACCTGCAGGTATTCCATCGCTGTGAAGTGGTGGATCTTAGCAATAATATTGCTTGGGAAGCTCTGAATCTTGGCATCCAGTGCTGCTACGGTGGAGTTGTACAGCTGACGGGAGTAGGCAATCTTGTTTTCCGTGTTGCTTAACTCCTCCATCAGTTGTTGGTACTCGGTGCTTGCCTTCAAGTCTGGGTAGTTTTCGGAAACCGCAAAGAGGCTCTTCAGTGTCCCGGACAATTCATTAGAGACCTCCATCTTCTTGGCCCGGTCATCATCGGGAACACCAGCCAGCTCTGTCCGCAACTGGGTCACCTTTTCTAGGGTAGAAGCCTCGTACTTGCTGTAACCCTTGACGGTGGATACCAGGTTGGGAATCAGGTCGTTTCGCCGTTGCAGCTGAACATCGATCTGGCTCCATGACTCTTGGGCATGAACCCGGAGTTGGACCAGACTGTTGTAGAGTGCAATATAGATCCCGACAATAATCGCGATAACCACAATCACGATAATTAATGTCATTTTTCTCTCTCCTTCGACAATTTGCTACTATTTTACCAAATCCCCAATTCAAAGGGAATTAACATGCCACCTCCTTAGCAAATCCTTACGAATTCCGGTATGATAGTTATGAAAGATAAAGTGAGGTGTCAATTTATGAACGTTTTATTTGTCTGTCTCGGCAACATCTGCCGGTCACCGATGGCCGAGGCAATGTTTAGGCAGATGGTTGAAAAAGCCGGGCTCGCCGATCAGATCCACGTCGACTCGGCCGGAACTAGTGACTACGAAGAGGGGAACGGTCCGCACCCCGGCGCTTTGAAGACCATGCACCAGCATAATTTACCGACTGCGGGACTAGTCTCCCGGCCAATCACCAGGCGTGACTTCGACCAGGCGGACTACATCATCTGCATGGATGACATGAACCTCGATAACCTTCGCCGGATGGCCCCAGTGAACGATGTTAATAAAATCCACATGGCTAACGAACCAGTGCCTGGCAAGGAACACACCCCCATCGATGACCCCTGGTACACCCACCGTTTTGAGGATACCTACCAGAGTCTGGCCACGGCCCTGCCATACTGGCTTGAGATCATGAAGAAGCAGCTTAAGTAATAATAAAAGCCATCATCAATCACTTCATTAATGGAGATTGGTGATGGCTTTTGTATTATGACGCCCGACCAGTCGTGTACTTGGTACTGAAGTTCTTCTGAACCTTTTGTGGCGCCTGATTAAACGGTTCTGATTTAACAAAGTGTCCCCGAATCATCAGCCGCCGGGCCCCGGTAGCGTCACAAGTAATCAGGGTAATGATCTTTTGGGTCGTATTGTTGACCACCTGGACATCCGTGGCATCGATGAACTTTCGCTGGTAGATCCGGTACTCATAGACACGGTTCAGGTCGGTGATGTAAACCATTTGACCAACCTTAGCGTGGTAATAGAGTGGCGAGAACAGGATCTTACTACCGTTAGCCATGTTATGACCAGCTAACGCATAGTTCCCCTGCCCCATCTGCATATCTGGCCGCAGGGTTCCGGCTGCGAGGGCCAGGGTCGTATTATCAACCCCATTGGCAATTGGAATCGTCATGTTGATATCGGGAACAGTGATTTCCCCGATAATATTGATCGGCTGCTTCTTAGCACGGGCCTTAGCTACCGTCTGGAAGTTCAGGTCCTTGACGTCACTGAAGTTATAAGTAGCCTTCTTTTGCTGATCACGTTTGATTGACTGCTTAGTAATCGTCGGTCGGTAGCTCCCCACCAGGTGTTCCTTAATCTGCTGGTTAAAAATCAGGCATACTGATATTACCAGCAAAACAACGACCGCTACCCAGCGGAGCCATTCTCGTGAATGTTGCTTTCTTTTCACGACTTTTTATCCCCCTCACGTAATTGCTGTCCTCTAGTATACACTCTCTGGCTAATTACTACCATTGTCGGGACTAGTCGGATCAGGTTTCGGTTCAGTACTGTCTAACAGGTAGTGATTTATCAGTTTCACGATCTGTTTATTCTGTGGCAAGCTGGAATGCTGGGCCGAGCTCCCGGTCACCGTCATGGTGGTGTAGTGATTAACCTGTTTTTGGTAAATATACTTGCCGGCTTCCACACTCTGTTCGGGGACCAGGCCATCAGAATCATAGCTCTCCGTTCCCGCGACCGAATAGACATCAAGGTTCTTCGGGATTTTCTTCCGGCCCTTAACCAGGTCACTGAACATCTGGGTCGGTTGGTCGATCGAGGTTTCGGCAAAGTTATACGGCGTTCCCAGGGTCATTAACCGTTTGATTGTGATTTGCTCAGCGTACTGATGATAGTATTTCTCTAACCACAGGGTCCAGATCAAGCCCCCATTGGAGTGCCCAAAGGCCTTAAGGTTATTGAAGTTGTATTTATCACTCAGCAATTCAAACGCGGCGTTAAACATCTTAGCCTGCTTCTTGATATTCTGGTAACCATCACGATTGTTTTCAAAACCGACCACGATGATCGGTTCCTGGTCACCCCGGTTAATCCAGCCAGATGACTTAATCTTGCCGTTGTTTTCGACCTCGAGACGTAACAGGCTGTGTTTCTTATCCGTCTGCTTGTTCAATATTTCAACCAGTTGGTTAAAGCGATTCATCGTCGCCGAACTCCCGGGAATCATGATCACCGGTGACATTCGGGAATTACGCTGGGCCGCCAGGCTGGCATTGGCATCCTTCATCCAAAAGTAGGTGGGGATCGCCAGAAGAACAATCAATGCCACTAGGGCCAGTAAAACCCGACGGCTATGCCGAGTTACTTGTTTACTTAGTTTACTTAGTTTACTCATCTTGTTCACCACCTAGCGTGGCTGGAGCTAACCGGGCCTCAACCTGGAAATTCAACCGGACAAAGGGAAGGTACATCACAATGTCCAAGAATAAGAGCAGTATCGTAAAGACCAGGGTCCCCCAGTTTCCGTTGGTGGCCAAAAAGCCAATCAGTGGACCAGGTGTCCCCAGTAGGACCGGGTATGGGGTCGCCGGAATCAAGCCCAGAGCCGTCACCCCCGCCGCAATAGCAATGTTGACCAGCGGCAGAAACATAAATGGCAGTAAAAAGACCGGGTTGAGAATCACTGGCAGCCCCACCAAAGAACTGTAATCAAAGTTGAAGATCGTCGGTAATGCCGACCAGCGGGCTACCCGATGCAGACTCGTGTTGCCAGGAAACAGCAGAATCGCTACGATCAACGCCAGGACCAACCCGTCCCCGCCAAAGTTGGCAAAAGAATTGTAAAGGGTGCTACCAAGGTACTTATAGGGTACGTGCCAGGCACTACCATGGGCCAGGGCGTAATTGAGGTTGGCCATGTAGGCGGTCGTGTTCAGCGGCATCTTATAGCTACTTGGTACCCCCAGGCCGAGCCAGTCCATCGTTGCCAACGCTAGCGAGAACAGGAGGACCGTCCACACGCTTTTTGGTTCCTGACTAGCAGCAGCTAGGGTCGTGTAGGTGTGGGAGTAGACCCGGTAAAAGCTTCCTGAATTAATTACTAACGACACCAGCATCGCTAACAGAGTGGCAATCAACAGTGGCCACAGCGAGGCAAAGGCCTGCCGGCGCACGTTTAGCCAGGTGACCGTCTTCACAGCCAGCTGATCGGGTCCCTTCCACCGGTAAAGCTGACCAACACCATAGCCGATCAGCAGGGCCAAAAGCAGGCTCTTCCCACCGAGCAGGACCATGTGGAAGTTGATTGGCACCTGCGGATTCTTTCCGTAGCGGTACGCCACCAACAGGAGGGCAAAGACACCGGTAACGCCCGCCATCTGAGCATCCTTACGGTAGAGGCGGGCTGTATTGTAGGCGCAGACGAAACAGGCCAGGACCCCCAAAAGGTTAAAAAAGATCTGAGTAGCACTGGTGAAGATAAACTGAAGGGTCCGCAGCCAAACCAATGGTAGCCAAACATCAATTTCTAAGATGTTATAAAAGAAACCGTTGGCGTCCAGAAAGCTCTTGACCACCAACCGGGCTAACGAACCAATCAACGTCACCGGAAAAAGGATTACCAAGGTCTGCCGGACGACCTGGATAAACGACCAGCGATTGAAACGAACAAGAAGATTAACGACTTTCGACTGCATTTAACCACCCATTTTAGAGAAATTCTTCCCACTGATTATACCGCCAAAACGAGACGTTTAAACACAAAAAAAGCGTCCCGCAATTGCAGGACGCTTTGGTAAGCAACCATGGTGATTACTTGAGGCCGTACTTCTTGTTGAACTTGTCGACCGCACCATCGGCTTGGGTAAACTTTTGCTTACCAGTGTAGAATGGGTGTGAGTCGGAAGTAACTTCAACCCGGATCAGTGGGTATTCGTTGCCGTCTTCCCACTTGATCGTTTCCTTAGAAGTAGCAGTAGAACCAGAAATGAACTTGTAACCAGTAGATGAGTCTTCAAATACTACTGGATGGTAATCTGGATGAATTCCTTGTTTCATAATTTATTACGCTCCTTTTGCCATGAATCATTGCCTGAAACATAGATAATCAACCCTAACAGAATAACACGGATTGAACTTCTACGCAACAGCTTAGTCAATTTTTACGGATGAATCGTCCTCAATTGCAACGTTAGCGTGCAGCCGGTTCAGCTTCCAGACGATCCGGTCGTAGCCCCGCAGGATGTTCCCCGCGTTGTTGATCACGGTCGTGCCATCGGCCATCAAACCAGCAATGGTCAGGGCGGCCCCGGCACGGATTTCACCGGCCTCAACGTTAGCACCATGCAGGTGGTCAGTGTGCTTGACGATGATTGTCCCGTCGTGGGCTTCAATATTCATGCCCATCTTCTGCAGTTCTGGGACGTGCTTAACCCGCTTTGGGTAGATCGTGTCCACAATCGTACTGTCCCCATCAGCCAAGGAGAGCAGTGGTGTCAGTGGCTGCTGGAGGTCGGTCGCAAAACCAGGGAATGGCAAGGTCTTGACGTGGATCCCCTTGAGGTGGCCGACCTTTGGAACATAGATCTTGTCACTATCGATCTGCAGGTCAACGCCCATTTCGATCATCTTACTGGTGAATGACTCCAGGTGCTCTGGAATCACGTTATGGATCATAATGCCATCACCAAGAGCGGCTGCTAGTGATAGGTAAGTCCCGGTTTCGATTCGATCGGCGATGATCGTGTGGGTGTTCATTGATTGCAGGGTATTAACCCCGGTAACCCGAATGGTCCCCGTTCCGGCACCACGAATCTTGGCCCCCATGTTGTTTAAGAAGGTAGCCAGGTCAATGATTTCTGGTTCGCGCGCCGCATTTTCAATAATGGTCGTGCCATCAGCCCGGACAGCGGCCAAGATGGCATTAATCGTGGCCCCCACGGATACCATATCCAGGAAGACCCGGGCACCATGAAGCCCATTCTTGGTAGCGTCAAGTTGGACGGTCCCGCCTTCTTCACTAACCTCAGCCCCCATTGCCTTAAAAGCCTTCAAGTGCTGGTCAATTGGCCGTGGTCCGATGTTGTCACCACCAGGGAAAGTCAGGGTTGCCCGGTGAAAGCGACCCAGTAATGCACCCATGAAGTAGTAGGATGCCCGTAAACTCTTAATTGCCTTGCTTGGCAACTCGGCTTCCACAATTTGGGTTGGGTCAATGTCTAAGACCCCGTGACTGAACTTAGACTTAACGTTCATCGACTTTAAGATAATCATCAAATTGTGAACATCCAAGATATCCGGCACGGTATCAAATTGCACTGG
>DBOT01000055.1:0-139 GCA_002299975.1 Lactobacillaceae bacterium UBA639 | reverse complement strand
GAATGATCATTCTTTTCATTTCTATGTTTCCTCGCTTAAAATACTTAATTGGTTTTTAGGTTTTTAATTTGAATTAGTAAGTGATTATTTTAGTTATAAAACAGTCATCTGTAATGATAATGAAATGTTCACTAAATTA
>DBOT01000042.1:10150-10383 GCA_002299975.1 Lactobacillaceae bacterium UBA639 | reverse complement strand
CCGACGTTGTTGTGCCATGAAATTACCCTCCTATCCGGTAAAAAACTTTAGAATGGTAAATCGTCATCAGAGATCTCAGTCGATTGATCCCCATCATCGTTATTACTGGAGAATGGGTTGGCTGAGCTATTCTGACCAGCACCGAAGCCCGTAGCTCCGGCATTGGCTGACGAATTAGATTGAGGAGCGTTGTTAGTCGACTGTGGTTGGTTGTTACCGCCACCGTATTGACC
>DBOT01000042.1:7993-10046 GCA_002299975.1 Lactobacillaceae bacterium UBA639 | reverse complement strand
AGCAGGGCAAAGTTTTCAACCACGACTTCAGTAACGTATACCCGTTGGCCTTGCTGGTTTTCGTAGTTCCGGGTTTGAATCCGCCCGTCGATTCCCACCAAGGAGCCCTTATGGGTGAAGTTGCTGAAGTTCTCGGCAGATTTACGCCAGATAACACAGTTGATAAAGTCCGCATCCCGATCACCATTTTGGTTCCGGAACTGCCGATCAACCGCGAGCGTAAATGAGACTACCGCAGTACCGCTGGTAGTGTATCGCAACTCAGGATCTCGCGTTAAGCGTCCAGTCAAGACTGTACGATTAATCATTCGATCGTTCTCCTCTCTATTTACATTGACGATCTAATTAAGCATCAAGCTTAACGATCATGTGACGTAGGATATCGTCGTTGAACTTAGCCAAACGGTCAAATTCGTTTAATGCTTCGTCAGTGTTAGTAGTCAAAGTAACTACGTGGTAAGTACCTTCAGTGTACTTTTCAATTGGGTAAGCGAAGCGACGCGTTGACCAATCCTTTGATTCAGCGACATCTGCACCATTGTCCGTCAATACCTTGTCAAAACGGTCAACTAATTCGCTCTTAGCTGATTCTTCGATGTCAGGACGAATGATGTAAGTAATTTCATATTTGCGTGTTTCCATGAATGTTACACCTCCTTATGGACTCTGGCTCTTCTAAGATATAGAAGAACAAGGAGAGTAGACGTCTGTACGTATACTCACAGATATAAAATATAGCATATACTAGGCTTTAAAACAAGAAACAAATAACAAGAAATCCTGAGAATTGCGCTCTATAAAGATAATACGCAAGTGCTCAGGATTTTCATCTTAATCAATAAATTTTACTGGTGATCTTCAGACTTGACCGGGGTCTGTTCTGCCTTATCCTGGTCTTCTTCGTCATCGTCAGATTCCTTTTCGACCTTGGCCATCGTTGCTACCTTGGTGCCCTTGTCCATCTTGATCAGGTGAACACCAACGGTGGAACGACCAGTCTGGGAGACAGTCTCAATGCCGAAGCGAATGATGACCCCACGATCAGTGACCAGCATGATGTCTTCATCACCATCAACCGTGGTCAGGCCAACCAGCGGACCATTCTTGGCCGTTACGTTAACCGTCTTGACACCCAGGCCACCACGACCCTTAATTGGGTACTCACTAGCCGGCGTCTGCTTACCAAAGCCGTTTTCACTGATGACCAGTACCTTGCTGTCCTTGTTCAGTGGAGCAGCGCCAATTACGTAGTCTTCATCACGAAGACGGATTCCACGAACACCCGCAGCAGAACGACCCATTGACCGTACCACATCGGAGTTAAAGCTCAGGGCGTAACCATTGTGGGTCCCGATAATCATCGGCTGACCGTCCTTGATGACGTTAACGTTGATCAGCTCGTCGCCATCGTGGAGGTTGATGGCTTTCAGACCGTTACTCCGGATGTTCTTGAACTCTGGAACTGGCGTCCGCTTAACTGTTCCGTGCTTAGTCGTGAAGAAGAGGAACTTGTCGTCATCGTTTGCCGCGTGGGAAACGTTAATGACGGCACTGATCTTCTCCTTGTTGTTGATCCCCAGGAGGTTAATGATCGGGATTCCCTGGGCCGACCGACCATATTCAGGAACCTCGTAACCCTTCATGGAGAAGACCTTCCCGGAGTTCGTGAAGAAGAGCAGGAGGTCATGGGTCGAACTGGAAATCAGCTGTTCGATGAAGTCATCCTTGTGGACACCCATTCCCTTGACGCCACGGCCGCCACGGTGCTGGGACTTGAATTCGTCAACTGGCAGCCGCTTGATGTAGCCGTTGTGGGTGAGAGTAACGATAATATCTTCCTCTTCAATCAGGTCCTCGTCTTCGATATTGGTGATGTCGCCGACCTGCAATTCAGTCCGCCGCTTGTCGCCAAACTTACGCTGGATCTCCATCAGTTCGTCATAGATGATCTGATGAATTCGTTCATCGTGGGCCAGGATGTCCTTGTAATCGGCAATGGCATCCATCAGCTTCTTGTATTCAGCCTCGATCTTCTCCCGTTCCAGACCGGTCA
>DBOT01000042.1:1902-7855 GCA_002299975.1 Lactobacillaceae bacterium UBA639 | reverse complement strand
TCGATGTGGTCGAGGGCGATCCGCAGCCCGGCAACGATGTGCGCCCGACTCTGGGCCTTCTTCAGGTCAAACTTGGTCCGCCGTCGGACGACGTTTTCCTGGTGCTCAAGGTAGTATTGCAGGATCTGCTTCAGGCTCAAGATCTTTGGAGCTCCGTTGACAATCGCCAACATATTGAAGTTGAAGGTCGTCTGCATCAAAGTCATCTTGTAGAGGTTGTTCAGGATGACCTCGGCGCTGGCATCCCGCCGGACGTCGATTACAATCCGCATCCCGTCACGGTCGGTTTCATCATTGATATCGGTGATCCCGTCGATCTCCTTGTTCCGGGCCAGTTCAGCAATCCGCTCGATCAGCTTAGCCTTATTGACCATGTACGGAATCTCATGGACGATAATCCGTTGCTTACCGTTCTTCTGTTCCTCAATATCAACCTTGGCCCGCACGATGATCGTGCCACGACCAGTCTCGTAGGCCTTACGGATCCCGGATTTACCCATGACGACCCCACCAGTTGGGAAGTCTGGTCCCGGCAGAACCTTCATCAGATCTTCCGTGGTGGCATCCGGGTTGTCCATCAGCATGTGGATGGCACTGATGACTTCACCGAGGTTATGGGTCGGAATGTTGGTAGCCATCCCGACGGCAATCCCGGAAGCACCGTTAACCAGCAGGTTTGGGAAACGTGCTGGCAGAACGTCGGGTTCCTTTTCCGTACCATCGTAGTTCGGATGGAAGTCCACGGTGTCCTTATTAATGTCACGCAGCATCTCCACCGCGATCTTACTCATCTTCGCCTCGGTATAACGCATGGCGGCCGCACTATCACCGTCGACTGACCCGAAGTTACCGTGACCATCAACCAGCATGTAACGGTAACTAAAGTCCTGCGCCATCCGGACCAATCCTTCGTAGATTGAGGAGTCACCGTGGGGGTGGAACTTCCCCATGACGTCCCCGACAATCCGGGCCGACTTCTTATAAGGCTTATCCGGGGTAACCCCCAGTTCGTTCATCCCGTACAGGATCCGCCGCTGAACCGGCTTTAAGCCATCACGTACGTCTGGCAGAGCCCGCGAGACGATAACACTCATGGCATAGTCCAGGAATGAGTTTTTCATCTGGCTCGTCAGCTTGACGTCCGTGATCCGGTTTGACATATTTTCTTCAGCCAATGCCGCTCCTCCTTTTTAATTTCTTGTGACTGTTTACAGGTCCAGGTTCTCAACAAACTTGGCATTTTGTTCGATAAAGTCTCGCCGTGGGCCAACCTTAGTACCCATCAGCATTGGGAAGATTTCATCCGCCTGCTTGGCGTCATCTAGTTGAACCCGCAGTAAGTGCCGGTGTTCAGGATCCATCGTGGTTTCCCAGAGCTGCTCGGCGTCCATTTCACCAAGCCCCTTGTACCGCTGGATAACCGGCTTAGGACTTGGCTGCAGGGAGTTAACAACCCGCTCCAACTCTTCATCAGATTCAATGTACTTGACGAACTTCCCCTGCCGAACTTGGTACAACGGCGGCTGCGCAATGTAGACGTAGCCGTGGGTGATCATCGGCTTCATGAACCGGTAGAACAGGGTCAGGAGCAGGGTCCGAATGTGGGCCCCGTCGACATCGGCATCGGTCATGATGATCAGTTTGTGGTAATTAGCCTTGGTGATGTCAAAATCATCCCCAAAGCCGGTTCCCAGAGCCGTGAAGAGGGAACGAATTTCGTCGTTGGCCAGAACCCGGTCCAGGCTAGCCTTCTCAACGTTTAAAATCTTTCCCCGAATTGGCAAGATCGCCTGGGTCAGCCGTGAACGGCCCTGCTTAGCGGAACCACCGGCGGAGTCCCCCTCGACGATGAATAATTCAGAGATGTTCGGGTCCTTACTGGTGTTGTCGGCCAGCTTACCAGGCAGGTTGGAAATCTCCAGGCCACTCTTCTTCCGGGTAACCTCCCGGGCACGCTTGGCGGCAACCCGCGCCTTGGAAGCCAATTGACCCTTTTCAATGATCTTCTTGGCTTCATCAGGGTGTTCCATTAAGAAGCGGTTGAAGGTCTCGGCAAAGATGTGGTCAGTGGCTGTCCGGGCATCGGAGTTCCCCAGCTTAGTCTTGGTCTGCCCTTCAAACTGTGGATCAGGGTGCTTGATGGAAACCACCGCGATTAATCCTTCACGAACATCATCCCCAGAGAGGGTCTCATTGCTCTTCAGGGCCCCGCTCTTGTGACCGTAGTCATTGATTACCCGGGTCAGGGCCATCTTGAACCCCGTCTCGTGGGTCCCACCTTCGTAGGTGTGGATGTTATTGGTGAAGGTCAACAGCTCGCTCCGGTAGCCGTTAATGTACTGGAGGGATACTTCTACCGTAATGTTGTTTTCCTTACCTTCAACGTAGATTGGTGGGTTAAAGAGTACTTCCCGTCCCCGGTTAAGGTACTCAACGTAGTGACGGATCCCACCTTCGTAGAGGAATTCCTGGCGCTCAGCATCCTGGTCCCGCTTATCCTCGATCGTGATCTTCAAGCCCTTGTTCAAGAAGGCCAGTTCACGCAGGCGGTCAGTCAGGGTCTTGATGTTGTAAGTCGTAGTTTCACGGAAGATATCCGGATCCGGCTTGAAGTGCACCGTAGTCCCGTGAACATCCTCCGGCAGCCCCGTGTCAATCACCTTCATGGATGTCTTAACATGACCGTGATCGAAGTCCATGTAGTAGCGCTTGCCTTGCCGGGCAACCTTGACGTCCAGCTCCGTTGACAGAGCGTTAACAACTGAGGCCCCAACACCGTGCAAACCACCGGAGACCTTGTAGCCGCCACCGCCGAACTTACCACCGGCGTGCAGGACCGTGAAGACGGTCTCCAAAGCAGGCTTCCCGGTTTCCTTTTGGGTATCAACTGGGATCCCCCGCCCGTTATCGCGGACCGTGATACTGTTATCGGGTTCGACCTCAACGTTGATCTCGGTACAAAATCCTGCTAAGGCCTCATCGATCCCGTTGTCGACAATTTCCCAAACAAGGTGGTGTAAACCTTGTGCAGACGTCGAACCGATGTACATTCCGGGACGCTTACGAACCGCATCTAACCCCTTCAGAACTTGAATCTGGCTGGCATCGTATTCGCTCGCCAGCTCAGCCTTTGTTTCCTTATGCTCGTCGCTCACTGTGCTTCCTCCTTGTTCAAAGTGCCGTGTTTAATCTCAAAAATCGTTGGTTCCTTAATCAGCTGCCGGGCTACATCACTCAGACTAGTAGTGGTCAGAAAGGTCTGAACCTTATCCTGAATCGCCGTCAGCAGGTGCGTCTGGCGGACCGGATCAAGTTCTGACAAAACATCATCCAAAAGCAGGAGCGGGTACTCACCCGTCTGCTCCTTCATCAGATCGATCTCGGCCAGCTTGACCGACAGGGCGGTCGTTCGCTGCTGGCCCTGCGAACCAAAGGCTTGGATGTTCTTGCCGTTGACCATGAAACGAATATCATCACGCTGGGGACCATACATCGTGGTTCCCTGGTCAATCTCGCGCTCCTGATTATCCGTGTATTGCTTTAACAATTCATGGTAAGCCTGATCAACCGTCGTCTCATCATCCACCTTCACCTGGGTCACGTAGGCCAGGTGGAGCTTCTCTTGATTGAGTGAAATCTGGTAGTGCAGGTCCGCTGCCCACTTCTCCAAATGCTGCAAAAAATGATGCCGAGCAACGATCACTTCGGCACCATACGCTGCTAGCTGGTCTGACAGGACCGTTAGAAGAACCCGGTCATGTTGCTGACCATATTTCAATTGTTTCAAGTACTTGTTACGCTGCCGCAAGAGTGTCCGAAACTGGCTCGCATCGTACAAATACTTACTGCTCATCTGACTAAATTCCATATCCATGAAACGCCGCCGAACAGCAGGCGCCCCCTTTACCAATGAGAGGTCTTCGGGAGCGAATAGGATGGTGTTCAATTGCCCGACATACTGACCGAGCCGGGCCTGCTCAAGGTGGTTAACCTTGGCTTTCTTACCATTCTTGGTAAATTGCAACTCCAGCGGAACCTTCCCCGTTGCCTTCTGGACCACACCACTGATGGATGCGGACTGCTGCTGCCAGTTAATCAGCTCCCGGTCATTGCTGGTCCGGTGGCTCCGGGTCAGGGACAGGGCGTAGATCGCCTCCAGCATGTTGGTCTTCCCCTGGGCATTACGACCAATTAAGACGTTGATTCCAGGGGCAAAATGAACGGTCAGATCCTGATAGTTTCTGAAGTTATGTAACCGTAGTTCCGTCAGAATCATCGCCGTCGCCTACTTAGCCTTGATGACCAGCGTTGGGTAATCGGGAAGAACAACCTGGTCGTCAGGGTACAATTTCCGGCCCCGTCGGTCGTCTGGCTCGCCGTTTACAAGGACCTTGTTTTCCTTGAGGTACCACTTGGCCGCGCCACCGGTGGGAATGATTCCTTCTTCTTTTAGCAATTGACCGAGCGTAATAAATGGTCGGTCAATCGTGATTTGCTTATCTTCCACACTAATTCACCTACTTTACTTATTCTATTATAGCACAGTTATCCACTGAATAGGCGTTAAGAGCCTATCTCAGCCCGTTAATACCCTTTGAGGCATTTTTTTCAAAATCGCTTCTGAAATGGTCAACGGACCGATCAAACCACTTTCCGTCACTTTTGCATTTAAAAATTAGCTTAGCAGGGTAAATTAAAAAGCCACCCGCAATTGAGCAGGTGACTTTCCATAGTTATTTAGTCATTTATGTTAGAACGTCCGCACTGGCGTAATCAGGTGGACAAAGTTTTCACCATCTTCTGTTGGTACCAGGGTGAATGGCCGCAATGGTGAGGTGAAGGAGATCTTAACGGTCGTCTGACCGAATGAGCGCAGGGCATCCTTCATGTAGTTCGGGTTAAATGAAATTTCAAGGTCGTTGCCGTCCAAGCTGGTCGTAGCAACCTCTTCTTCAACTGTCCCGATATCAGGGGAGTCACTGCTGATCCGGACTAAGTTTTCGCTTGGCTTCAAAGTGAGCTTAACTACATCATTACGACTTTCGTGTGATAGCAGGGAAGCCCGCTCGATGGAGGCCAGGAAGCTGCCGGCATCCAGTTCAACCGTGGTGTCGGCCGTCTTTGGGATCAATTGACTGGTTTCTGGGTAATTTCCTTCCAGCAACCGTGAGTAGAAGTGGGTGTTACCAAAGATGAACAGAATCTGGTTCTCCGTTACCTGGACCTGAACGTCTTCGTCAACATCACTGATCATTCCCGAAAGTTCGTTCATACTCTTCCCGGGGATAATAACGTCAAAATCGATTCCATTGTCAACATCGTTCAAGGCCACTTTCCGTTGCGCAAGCCGGTGGCTATCGGTAGCAACGGCAGTCAGCAAGCCATCGTGCAGGGTAATGTGGATACCGGCAAGGATTGGCCGACTTTCTTGCTTAGAAACAGCGATAACGGTTTGCCGGATGACTTCCTTTAAGACATCATTTGGCAAAGTAATGGTCTTATCAGTTTCTACTTCTGGCAAATGAGGGAAGTTTTCCGCATCCTGACCGTTGATCTGGAACTTGGCAGTTCCGGAAGTAATATCAGCCTGAAAGCTACTTGTAACTTCAATGGTTACCTGCTTATCTGGCAGCTTTTTTACAATTTCACTAAAGAAACGGGCAGGCAACACAATGGCACCTGGATCTTCGACGGTTAGATCGTAGTCTGGATTGCTAGCATCGATAACACTTTCAATCGTGATATCGGAGTTGCTACCGGTTAAGACGATTCTTTCTTTATCAACAACCATTTTGAGGCCAGTCAGGATGGGAATAGTAGTTTTGGATGAAATAGCACGTAAAACGTTGTTGAGTTGGCTGATGAATGCCGGTCGGTTGATGGTGAATTTCATTGATGATCGCTCCTTATATATAAATATATTTTATAGTTTAAAATAGTCGTAGTAGTAGGG
>DBOT01000042.1:298-1832 GCA_002299975.1 Lactobacillaceae bacterium UBA639 | reverse complement strand
CTGTGGATAAAAATGCGGATAACTCTTTAAGTTGTGCACAGGCTATGAATGGAGGCGTTCCTTTAGATTATTGATATCCTTTTGTAAGTCGGTATCTTTCTTAAGGGCAGCCTCGATCTTATCGATGGCGTGAAGAACAGTCGTGTGATCCTTTCCGCCAAATTCGTTCCCAATCTTAGGTAGGGAGAAGTCGGTTAGTTCCCGAGAGAGGTACATGGCGATTTGGCGAGGAACAACAATCTGCTTGACCCGCTTCTTTCCCAGGATATCGCTCTGGGTAATATTGTAGAAACTAGCCACTTGTTTTTGAATTTCAGCGATGGAGATAGTAGTCTGCTGTTTCTGCCGAAGCCCCTTCAAGGCTTGGGAGGCGAGGTGCGGAGTAATTGGTTCTCCACTGAGGTTAGCAAAAGCTTGGACCTGATTAAGGGCGCCCTCGAGTTCCCGAATGTTGGTGTCGATCTGACCGGCAATGTAATTCAGTGTATCGTTGCCGATTTGGATATGGTCTTCTTCAACTTTGCTCCGCAGAATAGCGATTCGGGTTTCAAGGTCTGGTGGGGTGATTTCAACTGGTAAGCCCCAGCGGAAGCGTGATACCAAACGATCTTGAAGCTCCGGGATCTCATTAGGAATACGATCGGACGTCATAACGATCTGCTTCTTCCGGTCATGCAAGGCGTTAAAGGTGTAGAAGAATTCCAGTTGAGTTCCTTCCTTAGTAGCAAGGAACTGGATGTCATCGATTAAGAGTAGGTCAAGGTTCCGGTACTCTTCGCGAAACTTCTCCATAGAATTACTCTGGATTGAATTAATGAAATCATTCGTGAATTCTTCGCTGGTGATGTATTTGACTTTGGCCTTAGGATTAGCTTGCAACATGTGGTTCCCGATGGCTTCCATTAAGTGGGTCTTACCAAGACCGACGCCTCCATAAATGAAGAGGGGGTTGTACAGGCCGCCGGGACTTTCGGCAACTGCATATGCAGCAGCGTGGGCCATCTTATTGCCTTCACCAACAACGAAGGTACTGAAATTATAGTGGGGATTAAGCGGGGTATCCATTTCGAAAGTCGGTTTTGCCGCCGTATTTTTATCGGGGGTTGGGTTAATCTCGCTCTCTAAAACATACCGTGGCTCAATGTCGTGCCCCAGCTCTAGTCTGGCGTATTCTTTGAGTTTGGCATCCAAATTTTGTCGCCAGAAATCCCGGTGAATCGGGGTTGGCGTCAAAACGGTCAGTTGGTTTTGGGAGAGAGAAATTGCTTTTGCCGGAGCAATCAAAGTGTCAAAAGTTACCTTGGTGGTATTTTGACGGAATGAATTTTGGATCGCTTCCCACAGAGAATCGAGCTCA
This sequence comes from Lactobacillaceae bacterium UBA639, assembly GCA_002299975.1. Lineage (GTDB taxonomy): Bacteria > Bacillota > Bacilli > Lactobacillales > Lactobacillaceae > Limosilactobacillus. The sequence goes on along the minus strand of DBOT01000042.1, from coordinate 475 downwards.
GTCAAAATAATTCCTCCTAAGTATATAAAATTCCAAACGGTATTTTATCATTACATTAAAAAGTTTTCCACAGGGTGGATAAGTATAAAAGTTCTTTACACAACACTGTGTGGTATTTTTGATAAGCGTTGTTGATTTTGTGGTTTTTATCTGCTTGAATTAGAGAATACACAGTAT
>DBOT01000042.1:0-167 GCA_002299975.1 Lactobacillaceae bacterium UBA639 | reverse complement strand
CAGAATATCTTGCACATGCCTGTGCATAGTTTTTATCGTTCTGTGGATAAATAAAAATTTAAAATAAATTTTAGCCATTTATTAATTGCGAAAAGTATGGTATACTTCCAAAGTATGTTTGAAGAGAACGTCTTTTTAGACTAGAAGCAAACCCATTCAATTGAATA
>DBOT01000112.1:12360-16899 GCA_002299975.1 Lactobacillaceae bacterium UBA639 | reverse complement strand
TAAACTTAATTAAGTTAATTTACGTAGTCTACGGTCTGAAAAAATTTAAGTAAAATGAAACGTTTTCCCACTTTTCTCTCATCAAAACTTTATTTTGTAATTGACTATTCAAGTGGGGAGGACTAAAATAATTACATTGTTATAAGAAAGTTAGACTTTTCTAATATTCGGAATGAGTATTCCCAAATGATTAATCTGACTGTAATTATAAATGGAGGAATCAAATCTTTATGAGCAAACAAAAAGATATTGATACCGCATTCTTCGGGCAACCGCGTGGTCTCTCGACCCTGTTCTTCACTGAAATGTGGGAACGGTTCAGTTACTACGGAATGCGGGCAATTCTGTTATTCTACATGTACTATGCCGTCACTAAGGGCGGTCTAGGAATGAGTGAAACCACTGCGGCATCGATTATGTCGATCTACGGTTCCCTGGTTTACCTGTCCGGGGTTGTCGGTGGTTGGTTGTCTGACCGGGTCTGGGGCCCACGGCGGACTGTCTTCATTGGTGGTGTCCTGATCATGTTCGGGCACATCGCCTTGTCACTGCCGTTCGGGGTCAGTGCCCTTTATATCTCGATTGCATTGATCGTTGCCGGGACCGGGCTCTTGAAGCCAAACGTCTCTGAAATGGTCGGTGGCCTTTACTCCGAGAATGACCGGCGCCGGGATTCCGGTTTCAGTATGTTCGTCTTCGGGATCAACTTAGGGGCCGCGGTTGCCCCATGGGCGGTTCCGTGGGCTGCTAACGGCTTTGGCTTGAACCTCTTCCATGGTGAGATGAACTTCCACGCCGGGTTCTCCCTGGCCGCTATCGGGATGTTCTTCGGCCTGGTCCAATACGTCATCGGTGGTCGGAAGTACCTGTCAAAGGATAGCCTGTACCCAGACGATCCGATTGACAAGGAAAGCCTCCGTCCAGTAATGATCTGGACCTTGGTTGGGGTAGTTGTCCTGGCCGTTGTTCTTGGTCTGCTGGCTACAATGGGTCAGTTGAACATTACCAACGTCATCACGATCATCACGATTATCGCGATCGCATTGCCAATCTACTACTTCATCATGATGTTGAACTCCAAGAAGGTAACGAAAGAAGAACACTCACGGGTGCTTGCTTACATCCCATTGTTCATTGCCGCTGTTATCTTCTGGGCAATTGAAGAATCTGGTTCTGTTGTTCTAGCCCTCTTCGCTGAACAACGGACGATCCTTCACATCGGTGGCTGGCACTTCGCCGCTGCTAACTTCCAGACTTTGAACCCACTGTTCATCATGATCCTGACGCCGGTATTCGTTACCCTCTGGGATCACTGGAAGAACCAGCCAAGTGCCCCTGGTAAGTTCGCTGCCGGGCTGGTCTTCGCCGGTCTGTCATACGCCTTCATGGCATTGCCAGCATTGATCCACGGTACCACTGCCGGACGGGTTTCCCCATTCTGGCTGGTTGGTTCCTGGTTCATTGTTGAAATTGGTGAAATGCTGATTTCCCCAATTGGTCTGGCCGTTACGACGCGGCTGGCACCAAAGGCCTTCAAGTCCCAGATGATGAGTATGTGGTTCCTGGCTGATGCCGCTGCCCAAGCGGTTAACGCCCAGATCGTTAAGTTCTACTCATCCGCAACGGAAGTTCCTTACTTCCTGACGATCGGGATTGTAAGTATCGTCTTCGGGGTTATCCTGATGTTCTTCGTCAAGCGGATCCACCGTCTCATGGGTGGCGTTGACTAAGCATTACAATTAAACTTGATTACTATTAAAGCCTGCCGGCACGTGTTCGGCGGGCTTTTTTGCTTAGTAGGGGAACTTCCATAAAAAAATTGAAATTAGGGCTTGCATTTAGTTGTGGAATTGGGTATTATAATAAACGTTAATTAGTTGTGCTTGCGCAGCTGATTGATGAACCCTTTTGGGGGAGTAGCGAAGTCTGGTTAAACGCGACGGTCTGTAAAACCGTTCCTTCGGGTTCGGTGGTTCGAATCCACTCTCCCCCATATTATTATTGGGCTATAGCCAAGCGGTAAGGCAACGGTTTTTGGTACCGTCATGCGCTGGTTCGAATCCAGCTAGCCCAACTGGTTAAAGACGATGGTTGATTGGCCATCGTCTTTTTGTTTTAAAGTTCAATTTACGATGAATGTATTAAAATAAAACAAATATCTTAAATTGTACTTGAATGGGTCCCTTTTAAAGAATTAAACTATTTAACATGCTGTCCAAAAACGGCTGGCCTTGGCAGGAACAACCGGCGGACACTAAGAGAGAAGGATTTTGTTATTTTGAAGAAATGGGTTCACAATCACGTATTTGCGTTGATTGCCTGGATCGTGATCACGGTGGTTGCTATCGTTGCCCTGCCAAACGTCAACCAGTTAACCCGTGAACACTCCGCAATCAACTTGCCGAAGAGTGCCCAGAGCCAAGTCGCCAGTGCGTTACAAAACGATCACTGGGGACATCACCAGAACAACACCTACCAGGTGGTGGCGGTGTTCAACAATGGCGACCGGGCAATGACGAAGAAGGACAAGCAAAATGTCCAGAAGACCATTGACCACCTGGAAAAACACAGTGGTAAGTATGGGATTAAGGCGGTCACGGGGCCGAATGACAATGCCGCGACGCGTAAGCAGCTGATCTCCAAGGATAAGACCACGGAGATCGCTCAGCTGAACGTCAGCAAGAATCACGGGACCCTGCGTTACATCAACCGCCAGCTGTCCAGTGCGGCTAAGACCAATGGTGTTAAGACCTACATCACCGGGGCGGACATCCTAAACGATGACTTCTCCGGGGCGGTCCAAGAAGGGATCAAGAAGACCGAGACCATCTCAGTTATCTTTATCTTCGTTGTCCTGCTCCTGGTCTTCCGCTCACCGATCACGCCATTGATCTCCTTACTAAACGTGGGGATTGCCTTTATCACCTCATTCAGTATCGTTACAAACCTGGTGAAGCACGCGAACTTCCCATTCTCCAACTTTACCCAGGTCTTTATGGTAATTGTCCTCTTCGGGATCGGGACTGATTACAACATTCTGATGTATAACCAGTTCAAGGAAAAACTCGGTCAGGGGATGGATAAATGGGAAGCGGCCCGCGAAGCTCAGCACAAGGCTGGCCGGACAATCCTGTATTCCGGTTCTTCAATTCTGATCGGGTTCACCTCCCTGGCATTGGCTAAGTTCTCGGTTTACCAATCAGCGGTCGGGGTGGCTGTTGGGGTTGCCGTCCTGTTAGTTTTGCTTTTGACCCTGAACCCGTTCTTCATGGCCACGCTTGGTAAGAAGATGTTCTGGCCAGACAAGAAGTTCACTGGTGAGTCCACCAGTAAACCGTGGAATAAGATGGCACAGAGTTCAGTCCTGCACCCGATCATCACCCTGGTGGTGGTCTTTGCGATCCTCTTGCCAATCGGCCTGTCTTACCATAACCATTTGAACTACGATGACGCTGACGAAATCAGCAACACCGTTCCGTCCAAGAAGGGGCTGCTGGTCGTTGAAGACCACTTCTCCAAGGGGACGGCGGAACCAACGACCGTCTACATCAAGTCCAAGCACGGTCTCGATAACGAACAGGACCTGATGCTGATCGATCGGGTCACTAACCAACTGAAGAAGAACAACGGGGTTAAGACGGTGGCTTCCGTTACCCAGCCCGCTGGTTCCAAGGTTAACGAACTCTACGTTAACAACCAGTTGAAGCAGATCACTGGCCAACTCGGGACGGCCCAGTCCAGCATTTCCCAGCTTTCATCGGGGATGCAGAGCCAGGCCAGTGCGGCGGCAGCTCAGGCAGCCATGTCTGGTGCTAGTCCAGCCCAGCTGCAGGCCCAGCAGCAGAGTGGTATGCAGATGATGCAGGGAGTTAGCCGGATGAGCGATGGTCTCAGTCAGGGTGGCGACTACCTAACCGGCCTGCAAAACTCCGCGGCAGCGAATACCTTCTACATTCCAAACAATCAGCTACACAACGGTGAGTTCCAAGAGGCAATCGATAACTACCTGTCTGCTGACAAGAAGACAGCTAAGATCACGATTGTTCTTAACTCTAATCCAAGCGGCGACCGGGCAACACGGGAGATTCCGCAAATCACTGACCTGGTTCGTTACAGCCTGAAGGGGACGGCCCTGCGCCACGCCACTGTGGTTGTCGGTGGTCAGTCGTCTAAGATCACGGATACGAAGAGTGTTGCCGGTGGTGACTTCATGCGGACCGCCGCCATCATGGTTATCGGGATCGGCCTGGCATTGATCCTGATTACCCGGTCACTCCTCCAGCCAGTCTACATCCTGGGGACCCTGGTTTCTGCCTACATGGCAGCCCTGTCGTTGACCCACCTGATGACGCGCGCCTTCCTTGGTCGGCCAATGTTGACCTGGAACACACCGTTCTTCAGTTTCATCATGTTGCTGGCCCTTGGGGTTGACTACAGTATCTTCCTCGTCATGCGTTACCGGAACATTGATCAGACCAAGTACCTGCCGACTGAGCGGATCGTGCGGGCGGCTAAGGAGATCGGGACCGTGGTTATTTC
>DBOT01000112.1:11436-12330 GCA_002299975.1 Lactobacillaceae bacterium UBA639 | reverse complement strand
GCGGCCATCATCCTGAGTGGTACCTTTGCGGCATTGATCCCGTCCGGTATTCCAACGCTGATCGAAGTGGCGATGACCGTTATCTGTGGTCTGATTATCCTTGTGATTGTCATTCCACTGGTCGTTCCATCGACGATTCACCTGACCTACCCAATCAAGTCATCATTCCGTGATGATGAGGGTAACCGGAAGAAGCAATTAACTCATTAAAATAAGTCAGTTCCTAAGATGTGCTATCATGTCTTAGGAACTTTTTTCATAGATAGAAAGGAAATCAATCATGCCAAAACAGGGACAATTTGCCAAGTCGGCACGGCTCAAACAACTCAACAACTTCAAGGTCCGCAGTCGCCAGCAGGGACAGACCATCACCGCAGAACAGTTACCGGACTTCCTCCTTGTCCGGTTCAACCTGACAGCCAAGAAGCGGATCCCGCATGCGGCCCAGGAGACGGCCCAGCGCTTCCTGATTGAAGTGCTCGATCAGCTGGTTAAGGTTAAGGGGGACCTGGTGAGCTTGATTCCGGAACTGCTGAATGACATCAACCACCGGGCCCCTTGGCAGTTCTATATGCAGTTGCTGCCGCAATGGGACCTCCTGCAAGACTTCCTGAAAAAGGAGCTGCCGGCGGTTCCGCTGGCTCAGCGGTGCTATGTAACCACGACAGTGACGACGGCTGACCTGACGAAGACGGTGGCCCAATTGCTGGCTAAGAAGGCGGCGGTAATCACCTTCCTGAAGCGGCCCAATATTCCAGCCGCCATGCAACAACAAACGGCTCAGCTGCTGTGTGGCAGCATCTACCACGATGAAGCGATTGACTGGGCCAAGGTGCGGGCGCTGCTCTCCCCGTTCCCGTTCACGATTGATCCGCAATTGGATGAGGGGACCCG
>DBOT01000112.1:0-11422 GCA_002299975.1 Lactobacillaceae bacterium UBA639 | reverse complement strand
CCGCCAGTGGTTGCAGGCGCTCAACCAACTGTAAATTCCTGCATGAAATTCAAGCTGACCTTTGGTATAATTGACTCGTTATCAAAGAATATAAGGGTGCTATGGTGGAGCAAAATCACCGTTGGCACCCTTTTTGTCTGCAATTATTTAAGGAGGGTTTGTTTTGCAACAGACAAAATCAAAACATATTTACGCTGCCCTGGGGGCCCTGGCGCTGATGACCTTTATTGGGATCCTGAATGAGACCTCGATGAACGTGACCTATCCGGAACTGGCGGGCCTGTTTCACGTCTCGCTGGATATTATCCAGTGGATCACTACCGGTTACTTACTGAAGGTGACGATCACAATGGGGACCACGGCCTATCTCCTGCGGCAATTCACTGCGCGGCGGCTGCACCTGGTTGCCGTGACCGCCTTCATTATCGGTGATGTTCTGAGCGCCATGGCGGTTAACTTCCCGATGCTCTTGATCGGCCGGTTGATCCAGTCCGTGGCCACGGGACTGGCAACGCCGATTCTCTTTCACCTGATCTTCACGGAAATCCCGCGGGAGAAACTGGGGGCGATGACCGGCTTTGCGGGGATGGTAATCTCGTTCGCTCCGGCGCTTGGACCAACCTATGGTGGCTTCATCTCCGAGACCTTCTCCTGGCGGATGATCTTCTGGCTGCTCCTGCCACTGGCCCTGATCAGTCTGGTGGTTGGCCAGCTCTATATTCGTAATCGGCCGCTTGGCAATGACCGGCCTTTCAGCTATGGAAGCTTGATTGCGCTGGCGCTAGCGCTATTTAGCGTTGTCTACGCCTGCTCAACCATCGGGAAGGGTGGCTTTGGTCCGCTCTTCTGGTGCCTGTTAGTAGTAGCAGTGATCTGCTTTGGCCTCTTTGTCTACATCAACAACCATGGCCACTCTCAACTGTTTGACTTGACGGCCTTCAAGGTTAAGCCCCTGCGGTTGTCGACACTGACCTACTTCAGCCTTCAGTTTATCAATATTGGGATTTCCCTGGTAATTCCCCTGTATGCCCAGTACGTGCTGCATACCTCGGCGACGGTCGCCGGGCTGATCCTCCTACCAGGGTCAGTTCTCGGGGCATTTTTGGCACCGGTCGCCGGGCGGTTAGCTGATGAACAGGGCTTTAGACGACCAGTAACCTTTGGCGGGACCCTGCTCTTGGTGGGGGTAGCATGCTTTGCTATCTTCCAGCACTAGCTGACGGCCTGGTGGATGATGATCTTCTTCGTTATCCTGCGGGCTGGTTTCAACTTTGCTTTTGGAAATACGATCTCCAATGCTTCCGTCTTGGTCGACCAGCGTAACAGCTCCGACGTTAACTCGATTTTCAACATGGTCCAGCAGTTTGCCGGGTCCCTGGGTACGGGGCTTTTGGCCTCCGTGATTGCGCTGACCCAGCAGCACAGTGCCGGCTCACTGGCTCAACGAACCTTCGTCGGTGGCCGGATTGACTATCTTCTGCTGACGGCTCTGGCAGTGGTAGTGGTCATTGCGATTATTACCAATTATCGCTGGCAGCACCGGCTCGTTAAGGCTGACCAATGATTGGGGATTTATTGGCCCTGAAGTATGGTAAAATAGGGGTTCGTAATATACAGTGCTGAATTTTAAGGAGTGAGCAAGGATGAGCGAACAACCATTTGTTCCGCTGATTTTAGGAAGCGATTTTAATGCCTACGGAATGGCGCGGTCGATGTATGAAAAGTATGGGGTAAAGTCCCACCTGTACGCGCGGCACGAGTTGGCCCCAACCAAGTATTCCAAGATCGTGGACCTGCACTTTAACGAGAACCTGCAGGCCCCTGACGTGTTTACCAAGGTCCTGATTGATGCTGCTAAGCAATACATCGCCCAGGGTAAGAAAGTGGTCTTGATTAGCTGCGGGGATGACTACACCGAGTTAGTCAGCAAGCACCGCAAGGAACTGTCCAAGTACATGGCCTGCCCATATGCCGACTACGAGGAAGTCGCTAAGCTGACCAACAAGGAAGAATTCTACCAAGTCTGTGAACAATACGGCCTGCCATACCCGAAGACCGATATTCTGACCCCGGAGACCGACTACAAGCATTATCAGTCTCCATTTGAGTTCCCAATTGCCTTGAAGGCAGCGGACGCGGTTGAATGGCACAAGGGAAACTTTGAGGGCTACGAGAAGGCCTACATCATCAATGATGCCAAGCGTCTTCAAGAAGTGCTGGAGATCATCTACGAGCACAGTCCATACAAGGATGATCTGATTCTCCAGGAATTTATCCCTGGTGACGACAGTAACATGCGGACGATCAACTGCTATGTTGACCGTAACCACGAGGTTAAACTGATGAGTCTCGGCCACCCATTGCTGGAAGACTGCAATCCGGCCAATGTCGGTAACTATGTTGCCATCATGCCAGCCTACGACGAGCAGATCTACCAGAACATCAAGAAGTTCCTGGAGAGCGTGAAGTTCACCGGTTTTGTCAACTTCGACCTGAAGTATGACCGTCGCGATGGCCAGTTCAAGGTCTTTGATCTCAATCCGCGGCAGGGTCGCTCCAGTTTCTTTGTCTCACTGAACGATCACCAATTGTCAACGTTCCCGGTTGAGGATTACATCTTTGACAACCTCAAGGACCAGGAGACGATCTACGCCAACAAGGATCCAAAGAAGTATCAGCTCTGGCTGGGGGTCGGGAAGAAGACCTTCCTCGAATACGCCAAGGATAACGAGATCAAGCACCAGGCGGAACAACTGATCAAGGAAGGCCGTTATGGGACCACCTTCCATTATGATAAGGACATGAACCTGATGCGGTGGTTGATGGAGAAGCGGATCAACCACAACTATCAGAAGAACTTTGAGAAGTACTTCGTTGAAAAGAAATAAGCATGCTTTGACACGTTAAAAAACGGGGGCCGTGGCAGAAAACTCTTGTCACGGGCCCCATTTTGTTTGGATTTGAAAACGTGACCTGAACAATAACGAATATGTGTCGTTAAAAGCGGCGATTCGATTGAATTAGCTTATCATCAATGTGATAATGTGACTGAATCATAAAGAAAGTACAAAAGGGATAATTCAATGATGGATACAATCATTCACTTCATGGTGAATAATCAAGTCTTTACGCTGTTTATCTGTATGGCTCTGGGCTTTGCGATCGGTAACTATAAGATCGCTGGTAAGTTCAACATCGGGGCAACCGTGGGAACGCTAATTGTCACCCTGATCGTTGGTCAGATTGGGGCCTTCCCCCGTAATGAAATGCTGGGGACAATCTTCTTCGGGGCCTTCATGTTCTCCGTTGGCTACCGGATTGGGCCACAATTACTGGTCAGCCTGCGCCTATTCGGGGTGCGGATTGTTATCGCTAGTCTCTTCTGGATGGTAACGGTCTTTCTGGTCGGCTGGGGACGGTTTGCTGCGTGCCACATCGGACCGGGAGTGGCAGCCGGGGTGATCTCCGGTGCGCTGACCCAGTCGGCGACGGTGGCCAGCTCCTTGCAGACGATTGGCTCACTACCGGTCAGTCACGCAGTTAAGGCCACCTATGAGGCGCAGCTACCGGTTGCCTATGCGTTGACCTACGTCTTCGGGACCCTGGGGGTCATCATCTTCCTGCGGGACCTGGCGCCCAAGATAATGGGGATCAGTATTGAGAAGCAAGGTCCAGCAATGGCGCGTAAGTACCACTTCCACGCTAAGAATCCTAACCCAACCTGGCGGCGGACTTACCAGGTGGCCGTTGATTCACCATTAGTGGGTAAGACGATTGCCGATTTCAACAAGTGGACCAACTACCGGATCATCGCTCTGGCGGTTTTCCATGGTCATGAGATGACTGACCACTTGGAATACCAGATCCGGCCGGGTGATCTGGTGACCGTAATTGGCTATGCGGTTCACTTTGACCGCCTCCACCAGGTGCGGGGAATCAAGGAGGTCCTGACCCCCACAAACGCGCCAAAGGAACGGAAATTCGTCCTCGGTAAAAACTTCAAGCCCGTCCAGCTGGCCATCCTGCGTCAGCACGGGGTCTTCATCAACATTCAAGACCCGATCACGGGGAATGAACAACTGATCAACCAGCTTCACCCTGGTAACGTGATTTCCTTGACCGGTAACACCTCACGAACGGCTCACATCCTTCACCAGCTTGGACGGTGGGCGACGACTGATCAGGCGATCAACTACGTCCTATTCTCCTTAGGAATTGGTGGGGCTTCCCTTTTAGGGATTATCGGCTTAAAATTAAATGGTATTCCCCTGCAACTAGGGAACGGGACCGCGGCCCTTATCATGGGGTTGATCCTCAGTTCCTGGATTGATCGGCACCGGGATTACAAGTCAATTCCGGCAACCGTAACGAACTTCTTACAGAGCTTTGGCCTGACCCTCTTTGTTGGAACAGTTGGTCTGCAATCCGCGCAGGCCTTCACCGGGGCAATCAAGAGTTTGGGCTTTGGTGTTCTGGTTGTTGGGGCTGTGGTTTCAATTGCGCCGCACCTGTTGACCTTGCTGTTCGGCCGGTACGTGCTGCGGATGGAACCCTTAGCTCTGTTAGGGGCGTTGACCGGATCTGGGACCATTGCTGCGGCAATGAGTGAGATTTCCCAGAAGGCCGGTCCTGAGGGTGGAGCCTACTATGCGGCCGCCTTTACCCCAGCCTTCGTTGTTGGTAACATCGGAATCACATTATTAGGACCGATCTTCGTGGCCTTGCTGTCATGATGGTTGGATAAGAAAGGTAAATAATACTATGAAACAATTCTTTACAGTACTTGGCGGTATGGGAACGCTGGCCACCGAAAGTTATGTCCGGCTTCTTGATAAGCGGACGCCGATTCACCGTGACCAGGACTATCTGGACTACATCGTGGTTAACCACGCGACGGTTCCGGACCGGACGACCTGGATCCTCGACCACAGCAAGCCTGACTATAACCAGGACCTGATCGAAGACATCAAGCAGCAGAGTCTGCTCAAGCCGGCTTTCTTTGTTCTGATCTGCAACACCGCTCACTATGCCTTTGACAGGCTGCAGGCGGCGACTGATATTCCGATCCTGAATATGCTTCAGGAGACGGTCAACGAGATCAAGAAGATCAAGCCGGATGCCAAGAAGGTTGGCCTGTTGGCAACGCGGGGGACGGTTGAAGCCGGTCTCTACGACCACTACATTACGGATGCCGGCTACGAGGAGGTCAAGCCAACTCCTGAGATCGTCGACATGACCGAAGACCTCATCTACCACGACATCAAGGAAGGCGGCCACTCCGACGGTAAGAAGTACCACGAATTGGTCCGGCGGATGATCGAAGAGGAAGGGGCCGACATTGTTATCCTTGGCTGCACCGAACTGTCCTACGCCGAGGAAATGAACCCTGAGACCACGTACCCAGTTGCTGATTCCCAGTCGATCATTGTTGATCGTTCACTGGAGAAGGGGCTGGCATTGCGTAAGAACAATTAAAATAAGGCAGGATTGTGCGATTGGTTATTGTGACTGACGGCACGATCCTGCTTTTGTTTATTACGTTCAAATATGTGAAACGGATAATTGGTCTAGATAACTAACATCGTGTTAAAATAGGATCAATAATGAGTAACATTTGGCTTTAGGAGAAGAGAGAACATGGGATCACCAGTATACATTCAGATTCATAATCAATTACGCGAGAACATCGAGAGTGGCAAGTGGAAGGTCGGGCAGAAGATTCCGGCCGAACGGGAACTGGCCGCTAGCTTTGACGTCAGTCGGATGACCCTCCGTCAGGCCATTCAGGCCCTGGTCGACGAGGGAATCCTTGAACGCCGGGTCGGCTCGGGAACCTTCGTGGCTAATCGCAAGGTCCAGGAGAAGATGTCTGGGGTGACCAGCTTTACCGAATTGATGCAGGCATCCGGTAAAAAGGCGTCGAGCAAGACAATCTCCTACCACCTGACGATTCCATCCCAGACGGAGGTTGAAAAACTCAAGTTGCCAGCCGGGGCCAAGGTGCTTCGGATGGAACGGGTCCGCTATGGGGATGATGTGCCGCTCTGTTACGAGGTGGCCACCGTTCCTGCCAAGCTGGTAGAGGACTTTAGCAAGAGTGAGATCACGAGCTCCTTCTACCGGACCCTGGAGGAGAAGGCCCACCTTTATCCAGGCCACGCCACCCAGGCGATCTCGGCCACGAAGGCGACTGAGAAGATTGCCACCTACCTGCAGATTAAGCGGGGGGATGCCCTGCTGCGGATGACCCAGTTGTCTTACCTGCAGGACGGCCGGCCATTTGAATATGTTCACACGCAGTACGTCGGCTCCCGGTTTGAGTTTGTACTGGAGAAGTAGTTACCGGTTCTGACACCATTTCGTGCTACAATAACGTTATTATATTTTGAGAGGATCAACATTCATGAAATTCAATTATCCTGATGATAGTTTGGCACTGCACACCGATGCTTACGAGTTGAGCATGATGCAGACGTATTGGAAGCAGGGACTTGCTAACCGTCGGGCGGTCTTTGAAGCCTTCTTCCGGAAGATGCCATTCCAGAATGGTTACGCGGTTTTTGCCGGGCTTGACCACATCATCCGTTACGTTAAGCAGCTCCACTTCACGGATAGTGATATCGACTATCTCAAGTCGACCAACCAGTTTGACGAGGACTTCCTGGAATACCTGCGCAACTTCAAGTTCACCGGTTCGATCCGGAGCTTCGAGGAGGGGGACTTTGTCTTCAATCACGAGCCAATCTTCCAGGTTGATGCCCCGATTATTGAGGGTCAACTGATTGAAACGGCGGTCCTGAACATCCTTAACTACCAGATCATGGTGGCCACGAAGGCTTCCCGGATCAAGGCAATTGTCGGTGACCAGAGTGTCATGGAGTTTGGCTCCCGGCGAGCCCAGGAACTGGATGCTGCTATCTGGGGAACTAGGGCTGCCTACATCGGTGGGTTCAATGCTACCAGTAACGTCCGGGCCGGCAAGCTCTTCGGAATTCCGATCTCTGGAACTCACGCCCACGCCCTCGTTCAGGCCTACCGGAACGACTACGATGCCTTCAAGGCCTATGCAGAAACGCACCGCGACTGTGTCTTCTTAGTTGATACCTTTGATACGCTGAAGAGTGGGGTGCCAACTGCCATCCGGGTTGCCAAGGAGTTTGGTGACAAGATCAACTTCATCGGGGTTCGGATCGATAGTGGTGACATGGCCTACCTGTCGAAGCGGGTGCGGAAGATGTTGGATGATGCCGGCTTTAAGGATGTGAAGATTTTTGCCTCCAACGGGCTCGATGAAAAGACCATTCAAAACCTGAAAATGCAGGGGGCTAAGATCGACGTCTGGGGGATCGGGACGAAACTGATCACCGCCTATGACCAGCCAACCCTGGGGGCCGTCTACAAGCTGGTATCGGTTGAAGATGATAAGGGTCAGATGGTCGACACGATCAAGCTCTCCAACAACGTGGCCAAGATGTCGACTCCCGGTAAGAAACAGGTTTGGCGGATCAATGACCGGGCCGACGGGAAGAGTGAAGGGGACTACATTACCTTGGATGATGAGAATCCCCGTGAACAGGATTCACTGAACATGTTCAACCCGAACTTCCCCCTGCAGCAAAAGGACGTCAATGACTTTATCGCCCGGCCAATGCTGAAGGATATCTGGAAAGATGGCGAGTATGTCTACGACGAACCAAGTCTCGATGAGATCCGTGACCACCGGACCGCGAGCCTGGATGGCCTCTGGGACGAGTACAAGCGGGACCTCAACCCCGAGGTCTACCCAGTTGATCTCTCGCAGAAGTGCTATGATAACAAGTTGCAGATGATCCACCATATTCATGAGTACGTTAAGACACTCGGTAATAAGGAGTAATTTAACTATGCGTAAAATGCAGGAACAGATTATTGATGCTTTGAAGGTTAGCCCCAACATCGACCCCAAGGAAGAGGTTGAGAAGCGGGTCAAGTTTATCCACGATTTCATGCAGAAGACGGGGATGAAGACCCTGGTACTGGGAATCTCCGGTGGTCAAGACTCCACCCTGGCTGGTCGCCTCTGTCAACTGGCGGTTGAGCAACGGCGGCGGGAGACCAATGACGATGATTACCAGTTCATTGCCGTTCGCTTGCCATACGGTACCCAGGCCGACGAATCCGATGCGATGGAGGCAATCAATGACTTCATCAAGCCTGACAAGACGATGCGGGTTAACATCAAGCCTGCAACGGACGCCATGGTAAAGTCACTGGAAGAGGCCGGCGCGGACATCAGTGACTTTAATAAGGGGAACATTAAGGCCCGTGAGCGGATGATCGTGCAGTACGCCATCGCTGGTCAATACCGGGGCGTCGTTGTCGGTACGGACCATGCTGCGGAGGCCGTTACCGGCTTCTATACCAAGTTTGGTGACGGTGGTGCTGATATCACGCCATTGTCCGGCCTGGACAAGCGGCAGGGGAAGGCCCTGTTGAAGTACCTGCAAGCCCCAGCTAACCTGTATGAGAAGACCCCAACCGCCGACCTGGAAGACGATAAGCCAATGCGGGCCGACGAGGCAGCCTTGGGAGTTTGCTACGAGGATATTGATAACTACCTTGAGGGGCACGCGATTGCTGAAAAGGCAGCAGAAAAGATTGAGGACTGGTACAAGAAGACGCGGCACAAGCGCCACCAGCCAATTACCCCATTAGATACTTGGTGGAAGTAGACTGAACGGAGGATTTATGGACGAAAAGACACTGCAGCTAGTTAGTCAAGAATTACCCGATCTGCGGACTCATCAGATCAAGGCCGCCCTTAAGCTGATGGATGAGGGCAACACGATTCCTTTCATCACCCGTTACCGGAAGGAAGCAACGGGCACCCTGGATGAAGTGCAACTGCAGGCGGTCCGTGACCAATATCGGCATGTCACCAGCTTGCTGGAACGACAGGAAACCGTTATCAACAAGATCCAGGAGCAGGGAAAGCTGACCCCAAGTCTGGAGAAGCAGATTCGGGCAGCCACTGACCTTCAGACCGTGGAGGACCTCTATCTGCCTTATAAGCAGAAGCGGCAGACGAAGGCGCAGAAAGCCCGGGCAGCTGGTTTGGCCCCGTTGGCTAACTGGCTTTTAACCTATCCGGATGATGATCTGACAACGACAGCGGCGAAGTACATCAGTGCAGACGTACCGGACGCTGAAGCCGCACTGACTGGTGCCCACGAAATCCTGGCGGAAGCGATCAGTGAGATGGCAACGGTCCGTGGTTGGCTGCGGAGCTACACCGCTAACCATGGGCAGTTGGTTACCAAGTTGAAGCGGAACGGTGAGGACAAGGATGAACTGAAGACCTACAAGCAGTACTATGATTTTTCCTCACCAGTGAAGAAGATGAGCCCTTACCAGGTCATGGCAATTAATCGGGGTGAAAGTGAGGGGATCCTCAACGTTAAGATCACGGTCGATGAAACGGCGGTCCTGAACTACCTTCACTTCCGGCTCATTCGGACTGACAAGCATAACGCGGCAACGGCCTTTATCGCAGAAGCATACAAGGATGCCAATAAGCGTTTCCTAGCACCGGCGATTGAACGGGAACTGCGGCGGCAACTGACTGACCAGGCCGACGAGCAGGCCATCAAGGTCTTTGGTGATAACCTCTACCACCTCCTGATGCAGGCCCCGATCAAGTGTAAGGTCGTGATGGGCTTTGATCCTGCTTACCGGACCGGGTGTAAGTTAGCCATCCTTGATGAAAATGGTAAGTTCCTGGAGAAGGCTGTCATCTACCCCCATGAGCCCGCACCAGAGAAGAAACGGGCTCAGGCCGAGGGTGAATTCCTGCGGCTGATCGAGGATTACGGTGTTCAGATGATCGCCATCGGGAACGGAACCGCGAGCCGGGAGTCCGAAAAGTTCGTTGCGACGGCGCTGAAGAAGCTTTCTCGACCGGTATACTATGTGATCGTTAATGAGGCCGGGGCGTCGGTTTACTCCGCCAGTGAGGCGGCCCGGGAGGAATTCCCGGACCTGCACGTTGAACAGCGGAGTGCTATTAGCATTGGCCGACGTCTGCAGGATCCCCTGGCAGAACTGGTTAAGATCGACCCACAAGCCATTGGGGTTGGGCAATACCAGCACGATCTGCCGAAGAAGGAGCTGGGATCGGCCCTGGATGACGTAGTCGAGCGGGCGGTTAACCAGGTTGGGGTCAACCTCAATACCGCCAGCTACCAGCTGCTGACTCAGATCTCTGGGCTCAACAAGACGATTGCTCACAACATCGTCCACTACCGGGATGAACATGGTCGTTACACCAACCGGGTTCAGTTGAAGAAGGTCCCACGCCTGGGGCCAAAGTCTTACCAGCAAGCGGTCGGCTTTCTGCGGATCCCTGCCGGTGAGAACCCGTTGGATAACACGGATGTTCACCCGGAGAGCTACGGGATCGCTACGAAGATCATGAACGATACTGGTATTGCGATCGGTGACCTCGGGACGGCAGCGGCAACGCAACGGCTGACTAAGGTCAACCCTGCCGACTACACAACCGTTAAGGCCGGTGAGGAAACGGTGAAGGATATTATCGACTCCTTGAAGAAGCCGGGGCGTGATCTCCGTGATAACATGCCAACCCCGTTGCTGCGGCATGATGTCATGACCATTGAGGATCTGAAACCGGGGATGAAGCTCCAGGGAACTGTCCGGAACGTGGTCGACTTCGGAGCCTTCGTCGACATTGGTGTCAAACACGATGGCCTGGTGCACGTCTCCAAGATGAGCAAGAAGTTTGTCCGTGATCCACGGACCGTCGTGGCAGTCGGTGACATTGTCGATGTCTGGATCGATGACGTTGACCTCAAGCGGCAGCGGATCCAGCTGACGATGATTGCACCGAAGAAGGCTACTAATGAATAATCAAGAATTGCAGAAGTTAACAGAGAAATGGTCGTTGGAATACTTTCAACGGCCTTTTCTACACCAGATTGTCTTTAATCGCCGGTTGAAGACGACGGGCGGTCGCTACCACCTTGCTGACCACCACATCGATATCAACCCACTGATGTACACGGAGTTTGACCTGGAGAACCTGCGGAAGGTTGTCCTCCACGAATTGTGCCATTATCACCTCCACTTGACGGGGCAGGACTACCGTCACCGCAGCGTCGCCTTTCGAAGTCTGCTAGCGCGGGTGGGTGGCTCCCGGTATGCGCCACCGACCAGTAAGGCTCGTCGCCGTCGCCAAGCCCGGTGGCTTTACCAGTGTCAGGGCTGTGGGGCGCTGGTTGCCCGTCAACGGCGGTTTAACACGGCCCGATATGTCTGCCGCCGGTGCGGAAATCATTTTAAATTAATTTAAAAAAGTAGTTGCCAAAGGGAAATGCGTTTGCTATAATAATTCATGTTGATGAGATATGCGGCCGTGGCGGAACTG
>DBOT01000001.1 GCA_002299975.1 Lactobacillaceae bacterium UBA639 | reverse complement strand
CCGGGTCCGCCTCTTGAATTGCAGACGTGATCTCCTGACCATGCAGCTGGCCGATGTTGGCCTGGGGCCCGAGCAGGCGCTGGAGGGCAGTATTCCCCAAGGGCACCAGCACCTGCGGATCAACGTAGTGCAGCTCCCAGTCGAAAAGCGGTGCGAAGGCCCGGACCTCCCCCTTGGTCGGCGTCCGGTTCGGTGTCTTCTCCACGACCTGCCCCGTCTTCTTGTCCCGCACCCGCTTGATTGAATACGGACGCTGCCGGACAACACTGGTGATGTAGACAGTCTGACGGGAATAGCCAATTGATTTGACCAGCTTCATCAGCTCCTGGCCCGACGCTCCTGAGAACGGAATATTGACCTTTTCCTCGTGACGACCGGGCGCCTCCCCAATCAACATCAGCTCTGGATGACGGGGTCCCTGCCCGGGAGTAAAGCCCGTCAAACGACGCCCCGCCGTTGCTGCCTTGACGTCTGCTAATAAGCTTTCAGGATACTTGATGATCATCACGGCACCTCCATCAACCGTTATGGCGCCACTTGGTATCGGTCAGGATCCGGGCCGCAATCAGCCCCAACGGAAGGAAGACCACGATCAGAAGGGCCTTGGTGATCCAGAGGGCTCCGACACTAATTGAAGTCAGACCGAGGTTATACATCCCCCGGTACAGGTATAGTCCGGGCACCATGATAACAATCGATGGTACCGTGATGGAGATCTGTGGAAAACGCACCTTCCGCTTGGCGACCGCTGCCAGCAGGCCGGCCACCAGGGCCCCGATGAAGGCGGCGGCTCCGGCTGGAATTGATGTTAAATCAACTAATTCCAGCCGAGTTGTGTTGGCCACGGCCCCGATCAGCCCCGCGATGGCCGCCATCCGGGGTGTACTGTTGAACATGATTGAGAAGCCGAAGACCCCACAAAAACTGGCAGGAATCCGCAACAGCAACATTGTCATGGTCGACAGTGGCAGAACAGCGAAGTTCTCTGGCCGCAGGTTCACTGCCAGTGCCACAATCCAACCGACCAGTGTCGCTACCAGGATGATGGCAACTGCGTAGGTCATCCGCTCCAGACCGGACCGCATATCTAGCTTGGAGATGTCCAGGCCGCTAGTGATGAACGGGAATCCCGGAATGATGAACAGCATCGCCCCGATGTAACCCGCCTCGTGCCGTGAGCTAACGTGAAGGGCCAGTTGCAAAACGCTGAGCGACAGCAGGTAGGTCAGGCAGGCCACCGCCACGGCCACGGCAATGCAGGCAAACAGGGTGATGTGCCGGTCAATCAACTTCCGACGAACAAAGTTACCTAACCCGGCCCCGATGAAACTACAGATCATCTCGATGGGACCACCGCCAAGCAGGAAAACGAAGGCGCTGCAGGCCAAAGCCGCCGCCAGACCAACCTGGTATGGGGCGTAGTTACCTTTCGAGTGGGCGATCTTCTCCAGGTGGGCATGGATCTCCCCAATCGTCATCTCATCACCGTGATCATTGAAGTCATCGATGAACCGCTCCATTCTGGCTAGCTTAGTCGTGTTGACCCCGGTACTAGGGAGCGAAATCGCCTGGGTATAGCTATGGTGGGCATCCATGCAGGTATATTCAAGTGACACCAGGCCGATATCAACCGTACAAGTCATCTTGAGTTTCCGGGCCACAATGTTCATCGAATCCCGGACTCGCCATGCCCCAGTCCCATAGGAAAGCATCATCAGTCCAATCCGACCAACAATCGCAGCCCGCTCAACCAGGTTAGCCTCACTCGCTGGCGTGAAATTATCGTTGGTAAAGAAGTCCTGCCACGGAATAGCCATGTGGTGTTTTGCGGATAGGTGCCGCGCCGGTTCAAATTCCGACATCAGTTCATCGTCTTTGCTCATGACTCTTAATGTCCCCCAAAATCAATTAATCAAGTTTATCAAAATATCATTAATTATTATACGACCACTGTCAATGGCTACCTAATTTCCCACATGCAGTTTCCGTAAGCGATCAATGAAGTCCTGCTCGTCGGGACTCAGGACGTAACCTTCCCGGGTTGCCACCGAAATGTAGAAACGTTCCGGTAGCGGATCAGTAATCTCGACGAACTTAATCCCGGGCTCGTTGTCGGCGACGGCATCCCTGGCCATCAGGCTGATCCCGATATTCTGTCGAACCAGCTCCTTGATCCAGGAAATATCGGGGATCCGGTACATGGCAACAGTTGGATTAATTTGGGCATAGGCACAATAAGCCCGAAAGGCCGCCTGGTGAACGTATTGCTGGTCAAAGCTAATAAAGCGTTCCGCCGCCAGTTCCTTAAAACTAACCTCGTCCCGCTTAGCCAAAGGGTTATTGGTACTAACGATAACCCCGAAGCGCCGGCCCGAGATCAGGTCTGCGTACACCCCGGGTTCATTGATCGGGGCGGTCGACCCCAACAGGGCAATATCGATCTTGCCATTACGGACCTGACTCAGTAGCTCATGGGATCCCACCGAGGTGATCTTCAACCGCGACAGGAGGTCCTTAGAAAACTCGCTGACAATCTTGGAAATGTAGAGACGGCCGATGATCGGTGGTAATCCGAAACGAATCTGCTTCTGGTTGGCCCGCCGGATCTCCTTATGAGTCAACTCGATCTTCTCATTGATCAATTGGGCATTTGCGTAGAGCAGGCGGCCGCTGCGGGTGATCATCTCATCGCGGTGCACCCGGTCTTTGCGGACCAGTTGGGCCCCAAATTCGCGCTCGAGTCGTTGAATCGCCTGGGTAATGGTGGGTTGGGACACCTGGAATTGCTTGGCAACCTGGGTGTAGTTCTTAAACTTAACCAGGGCGACAAAATACTGTAGATCTCGCGTGTTCATTTGCATTCCTCCATCGGCAGAATTTACTAACAGTAAATATTATAGCAACTATTTAGTTAGGGAAACAAAAAGAGCCTGATCAGCAAAGTAAATTTGCTAATCAGACTCGTTAATTTATTACCACATACCGATAACTTTCATCCAGAGACTGCCGATCCCGATCCAAACAACCAGGTAGAAGATCCCTAAGACAAAGTTCAGCGTCCACCACTTTGACTGTGGAACGTAACCAGAACCGAAGAGAACTGGTGCCGGGCCAGAAGCGTAGTGGGTCGTGGATGCCATCAGGTTACCGAAGAACCCAAGTAAGAGGGCCGCCAGCATTGGTGGTACGTTTGCGGAGATGGCAACAGCTAAGAAAGCACTGTACATCGCCGTAACGTGGGCCGTTGAACTGGCAAACAGGTAGTGACTGTAGAAGTAAACGACGATCAGGATAATCAATACGAGTACCCAGTTCATCCCGTGCAGTGAACTACCGATAGCCTTACTCAACCAAGGGATGAAGCCCAGGCTCGTCAGTGAACCGGCCATCATAACCAGAACAGAGAACCAAGTCAGGGTGTTCCAAGCACCAGTTTCGTGCAGGACATCCTGCCAGCTCAAAACTCCCGTTAAGAGGAGAAGTGCCAAGGCGATGAAGGCAGCCAGCGTAGCATCGATACCGATGAAGCTCCCGGTCATCCACAGAATCAGGGCCAAAACGAAGATCACAGCCATGATCTTTTCGGCCAGGCTCATTGGGCCCATCTCACTGAGTTCCTTTTCAGCCCATTGCTTAGCATTTGGCGTTTCCTTGACCTCAGGTGGGTACATCTTGTAGATCAACCATGGTACGACGATCAATGAGATGATCCCCGGTACCAAGGCAGCCAGGAACCAGCCCATCCAGGTGATGTTAACACCACTGCCCTTAGCCAGGGTTTGAACCAGCGGGTTAGCGGCCATCGCGGTCATGAACATAGCCGCGGTGATCATGTCACCATGGTATTCAGCGAAGATCAGGAATGAACCGATCTTCCGCTGGGTCCCATCCTTCGGGTCGGAACCAAATGATTGGGAAAGGGACTTAATGATTGGGTACAGCACCCCACCGGCACGAGCCGTGTTACTTGGCGTTGCCGGAGCCAGGATCAGGTCAACCCCGATCAGGGAGTAGGCCAGACCCAGGGTCCGCTTACCGAAGGCCTTCACAAAGTTAAGGGCAATCCGCCGACCAAGGCCGGTCTTGATAAAGCCCCGGGCGATGAAGAAGGCCATCGCGATCATCCAAATAGAAGCATTCCCGAAACCGACGATTGCCTTGTCCATTGGCACCGTCTTGGTAAGAACGGTTAAGGCAAAAGCGACAATTGAAACCCCACCAATTGGCAGTGGCCGGGTAATGCAGGCAATAATGGTTCCCACAAACAGGGCAAACATATGCCAGCCGGCAACTGGAACTGCCGCCGGTTTAATTGGCGTCATCAGCCAGAGGATTAATCCCACTACGACTGGCAAGATGAAGCCACGATAGTTGACGTGTTCTAATTTTTTCATCTTTCAATAATTCCTCTTGTGTCTCATCGTTGATAAATAATTGCAAGGCAAGGCGGCCGGAAACTGCCGACCGCTAATACCAATTACTTTTGCTTACGAACGTACAGGGTCACCTGTTGACCGGCTTGACGGCCAAAGACCACTGTCTCGGCGATGGAGTTACCACCGACCCGGTTGTTCCCGTGCAAACCACCGGCAACTTCACCGGCAGCGAACAGGCCACGGATTACATCCCCATTACCGTCAAGAACCTGCGTCTTCGGCGTGATGTGAATTCCACCCATGGTGTAGTGGATAGCTGGAGCGATGTGGATAGCGAAGAAGCCAGGCTTTTCGATCCCACGATCCATCCCGGTCGTCCGGCCGAATTCTTGGTCGTTGTGGCTTGCAACGGCCTTGTTCCAGGTCGTCACCGTCTGGGCCAGCGTCTCTGGGTCCATCTTCAACTTCTTAGCTAAGTCTTCAATGGTGTCACCGTGAACAACCAAACCAACCTTGTCGTAGAACTCGATGGCCTTAGCACGGTCACGGATACCTTGGTCAAAGATCAGGTAAGCACTGTGTTCTGGAAGGGCCGTGATACTGTTGGAAACGATCTTCCGGGTGTTCAGTTCGTTGACGAACCGCTTTCCCTGAGCGTTAACCAAGATGGCACCTTCACCACGAACAGCCTCACCAATCAGGTAAACGTGTGGGTGATCCTGTTGAACCGTTGGGTGAACCTGAACCAGGTTCATCTGCATCAGTTCAGCACCAACGCTTTCAGCTAACTTCAAACCGTCGCCAGTTGCGCCCGGTTGGTTAGTGGTCTTGTAGTCCTTAAGATCTGGACGGAAGCGTTCGATGTACTCCTTGGAGGCACCGAAACCACCAGTAGCCAGGATAACGGCCTTGGCTTCGATCGTCTTGATCAGACCATTGGCGTTGATCTTAACCCCATTGATCCGGCCTTCGTCATCCTTCAACAGGCTCGTCACCTTGGTGTTGTTGAATACCGGAATGTCTTCCTTAGCAACAACGTCCAACAAGCTCTTAACCAGGAAGCCACCAATTGGGGCCATGCTTGCTGGCCGGTGCGTCCGCTTCTTGGACATTCCACCAGTAACGGTGATGTCGTCGAGCTTGATTCCGTGGTCAGCCAACCAGTCAATTGCTGGGGCGGTGTGGTAAACGAAGTAGCCCAACATGTCCTTATCGTTCAGGCGACCACCGTCTTTGTAAGTTTCACGGTAGAAGTCAGCCACGTTATCGATTACCCCGTGCTTCAATTGCACGTTGGTCTCAGCGGCGTTCATTCCTGAGGAAGCCCGGTTAGTGTTTCCACCCAACTCTTCTTCCTTTTCAAATACGGCCACCTTTAACCCCAATTCGTGGGCTTGGATAGCGGCGGACAGACCAGTACCACCGGAACCGATGATGACAGCGTCGTAACTGTCTTCCAGCTTACTTACGGATAATGGTTGAAATTTTTCTGCCATTATAATGTACTCCTTTTCGTTTGCTTAACCAGGCAAAGAGGCAGCCGATATGCGCCTGCCCCCGATTACCATTTAATTACTTGTCCTTGCGATCAGCGTTGGTCATCTTCAGCATGTCCATCCACTCATCGTATTGTTCTTCAGTGACCTTACCAGACTTAAGAGCGGCTTCCTTCAGCGTGCTGCCGGCCTTGTCTGCGGCCTGGGCAATCTTAGCGCTGTCATGGTAACCGATGTGTGGTGACAATGCCGTAACCGTCATCAGGGAGTTGTCAACCAGTTCAGCCATCCGCTTTTCGTTGACAGTCAGACCCTTGACACAACGGTCAGTGAAGCCGGTGATCGTCCCCGTCAGCAGATCGGCGGATTCAAGGAAGGCGTCGATCATTACTGGCTTGTAAACGTTCATTTCGAAGTTACCTTGGGATGATGCCATCGTAACGACAGTGTCGTTACCGAAGACCCGCAGTGCAGCCATCGTAACGGCTTCGGCTTGGGTTGGGTTAACCTTACCAGGCATGATGGAAGAACCAGGTTCGTTAGCCGGAATGTTTAATTCATCGTAACCAGCCCGTGGACCAGAAGCGAGGAACCGAATGTCCTGCGCAATCTTGAACATATCAGCGGCCAGGGTCTTCAATGCACCGTGAACAACGTTTAAGCCGGAGTGGTTAGCCAAGCCGTAGAACTTGTTGCTCTTGGCAGTCAGGTTCAGGCCGTAAACGGCAGAAAGCTTTTCAGCAATCTTTTCTGGCATGCCTTCAGCGGCGTTCAAACCAGTACCAACGGCAGTACCACCGATGGCCAGTTCATCTAACGTTGGTTCAAGCGTCTTGATGTAGTTCAGGTCGTGCTCTAAGGCAGCAACGTAACCAGATACTTCTTGACCGAACGTCAATGGAACAGCATCTTGCAGGTGGGTCCGGCCAACCTTAACCGTCTTCCAGTACTTGTCCTGCTTGATCTTCAATTTATCGATCAGGTGTTGAACGGCTGGCTTCAGCTTGTTAACGGCTTCCAAAGCAACCACGTTCATGGCCGTTGGGAAGGTATCGTTAGAACTTTGACCCTTGTTAACATCGTCGTTTGGCAGAATTTCAATGTCTGGGTTGATCTGATGAGCCTTGTGAGCAACTACTTCGTTAGTGTTCATGTTGGTTTGAGTACCAGAACCAGTTTGGTAAACCTTCAGTGGGAAGTCCTTACGCAGGTCTTCGTCACTTAAGGCCAGCAGTTCGTCAATAGCCTTAACAATCAGGTTACCCTTTTCATCAGAGATGGCCTTAGTTTCCATGTTAGCTTGGGCAGCAGCCTTCTTGATGTTCAGCAGAGCCCGGATAATTGCTAATGGCATGTATTGGCCAGTTGGGAAGTTGTTACGACTACGTTCAGTCTGTGGACCCCACAGTGCATCAGCGGGAATCTTAACGGGACCTAACGTATCTTCTTCAGTACGGTATTCTGTCATTTTTTGACGCCTCCAATGATGTAATCAGAAGTTGTTTTATTTGTGAAATGTTACACATCATTTACACCATTATCCTAACCCGTCAGACCCGGCATAGTCAAACCTTTAGCATTCTATAATTTTCACTTATATCAATTGGTGAACGAACCGTCATAAAGGCGTTTCCATTCCTGCAGACCAATTTTTTCACAAGCCAACAAATAAAAAAATCTCAAGAATTTATTAAATAAAATTCTTGAGATTTGGCAATTTTAAGATCAGAATCACAAACTTTTTAGACTGATTTACTTATTCTCGCCTAGCTAATGGGTACTTAATAGATTAGTACTTTGGTTCCCATTTAGCATCGGCAACGGCCTTTTTAGCGTCGGTCATCGTCGTCAGTCCTTGGTCAATGGCTGATTGAGCAACCCGCTGAGCAACCCGCTGGGAGAATTCAGCCAGTTTAGAAACTGGTGGCAGGACAGCAGCACCCGGTTGGTCCGGATCAACTAAACCACTCAAGGCATGGGCAGCGGCAGCCAGCATATTATCATTCAGCTGCTTAGCTTGAACTGCCAGGCCCCCAAAGCCAACCCCAGGGTAGATCAAGGCATTGTTGGCCTGACCAATCTGGTAGGTGACACCCTGGTAAGTAATGTCAGCAACCGGAATCCCCGTTGCGACCAGTGCCCGGCCATCGGTCCACTTCAACAAGTCAGCGGCCTTAGCTTCGGCCAGCTTAGTTGGGTTAGACAATGGGAAGATTACTGGCCGGTCGGTGTGGGCAGCCATCTCCTTAACGACAGCTTCGTCAAAGGTGCCCGGCTGGGTGGAAGTCCCGATCACCACAGTTGGGTGAACGGCCTTAACAACTGCCAGCAGGTTAGTCAGCTCGTCCGCATTGGCAAATTCGCTCCGTTGACGGGTGAATGGCTTCTGCTTTTCGGTCAGGCCCTCAGTGTCATCAAAGAGCAGCCCTTGCTTATCGACCAGGTAGAAGTGCTTCTTGGCTTCTTCGGGAGTCAGGCCTTGCCGAACCAATTCGTCATAGAGCATCTTGGCGATCCCCATGCCGGCGGTTCCGGCACCAAAGGTCAGGAAGGTCTGGTCAGTCAGCTTCTCTTTAGAGATGTTCATGGCTCCCAGTACCCCGGCCAGGGCAATGATCCCCGTTCCTTGGATATCATCATTGAAGGTCAGGATCTTGTCTTGGTACTTATCAAGGATCCGGGCTGCGGTTCCCCGACCAAAGTCTTCAAAGTGGAGCAGGCTCTTCGGGTAAAGGCCTTCAACTTCATCCACAAAACGATCGATGAAGTCAAAGTATTCTTGGCCCGTAATCCGTTGGTGACGTTCACCAAGGTAGTTCGGGTCATCCAGCAGCTTGGGATTGTCCGTTCCGGCATCGATGGAAACCGGCAGAACCTGTGATGGGTTAATTCCGGCCGCTGCCGTGTAAACCATCAGCTTACCAACGGCGATGTCGACCCCGTCAACACCCCAGTCACCGATACCGAGGATTCCCTGGGCATCAGTAACCACGATCAGGCGAATATCACGATCACCACTGACGTTAGCTAGGCTCTCCTTGATCCGCTCTGGGTGCTTAACAGAGAGGTAGACAGCATCCTGTGGCCGTTGGTAACGTTCGTTGTAGTTTTCGATAGATTCAGCGATCACCGGATCATACACAATTGGCATGAATTCCGTGATGTGTTGACCCATCAGGTAGAAGAACAGGGTCCGGTTGGTGTTGAAGACTTCCATCAAGAAGTGACGCTTCTCGATGTTGCTAGTCTTCGTTTCAAAGAGGGCGTAGGTTTCAGCCGCCTGCTCTTCAATCGTCTTGACCCGTGGTGGGAGCACCCCCGTCAGACCTAACTCTTCCCGTTCTGCCTGGGTGAATGCGGTCCCCTTGTTCTTGAAGGGGTCGTTCAAAATTGCCATTGCCTTATTCATTAATAATCGTCTTCCTTTTCTTTTGATCGTCCCCATCATAGTGAGTGAATTATTCTATAGTCAAATTCATGCTATGATATAAATAAACTTAATATGTACCATCCAAATCATTGATATGAAGGAATTAAAATGAAAATTAAAGATTTAGAATATTACCAGCAGCTGATAAAAGATCAAAATTTTTCTAAGGTGGCCCAGCACTTTGGGGTCAGCCAGCCCACCATCACCATGGCCATCCAACGTCTGGAGCAGGACTTTAACACCACCTTTTTCGTGCGTGACCATGTCCACCGGGAGCTCCACATCACCGCTACCGGCCAGCAGTTTGCTAACCACGTTGCCTTGATCCTAAATGAACTCCAGGTCGCCCAAAAGGAGATTGACCAGGCTAACTCCACCAAGATTCGCTTCGGCCTGCCGCCGATTATTGGCAACTATTACTTCCCACCGCTGACGCCGAAACTGAT
>DBOT01000051.1:257-3369 GCA_002299975.1 Lactobacillaceae bacterium UBA639 | reverse complement strand
GTTAGGGTTACGATAAATAACCAATTAAGATCAAATAAAGTTTGGAGGTTATAACTCATGCGTGTCAACATTACCCTTGAATGCACTTCATGCCACGAGCGTACTTACTTAACCAGCAAGAACCGTCGTCACAATCCCGACCGGCTTGAATTAAAGAAATACTGCCCACGGGAACGCAAGGTGACATTACACCGCGAAACTAAGTAGTCTTACTTAGTTCATCAAACCAGTAAATTGCTTTTAAGCATTTACTGTTTTTTTTTATACGCCGAATTACGGCCCAAGAAAATTAACCTTCGAAGTGGCCAAAAGCTGTGAATAGGTTCACCTAGTGAAAAAACGCTTGCAAAAAATAGGCGGACCTGTAATAATGTATTCTTGTAACCGTTTATCATTTTGTATAAAGGGGAGATATGAGAATAATGGCGTATTCCAAGAATGAGTTGCGGCAGGCCTACATTGCACGTCTACAGCAGTTAGATCTTAATACACGTCTTAGCGAAGAGAAACGTTTAACATCGATGCTTTTCAACCAACCAGAGTGGATGCGCGCCAAAACGGTGGCGCTGACCCTTAGCCAGTCGTTTGAGATCGACACGGCCCCTATTCTACTGCACGCCCGTCATGAGGGACGGACAGTAGTAGTTCCCCGGACCCTTCCTAAACGGCAGATGGAGTTCGTCGAGATTACGGAGAGCACTAATTTTGAGGAGAGCTCCTTTGGTATTCTGGAGCCAGCGGATGGTCGCGTATTTAGCCCTGATGAGATTGACCTAATGGTGGTCCCTGGCGTGGCCTTTACCCAGGATGGGCAGCGGCTCGGCTTCGGCGGCGGTTACTATGATCGCTACCTGAGCAAGTACCATGGCGATACGGTTGCGCTGGCTTTACCGACCCAGCTTGCTGATAACGGTGAGTGGCAACCGGATGGGCATGACCAGCAGATTGCTAAGGTATTGACCTTGGCGGAGTGCTAGCAGATGCGATCGCGTAGTACGTGGTCTCTGGCGCCCGTCACCATTATCCTGGTGGCTATCCAGGTTCTGGTGTACCTGGCGATGACCTTGGCGGGTGGTTCGACCAACCCGGCGGTCCTAGTTCGCTTTGGGGCACTTCAACCAGAGCTCTTGCGGGTGGGACAGTGGTGGCGTTTGATCACCCCAGTCTTTGTCCATATTGGCTTTACCCACCTGCTGATCAATAGCTTGACCCTGTATTTCCTGGGTCTCTACATTGAGCAGCTCTTTGGTCACTGGCGGATGCTGGTCATTTACTTTGTCAGTGCAATTGTCGGGAACCTCTGCAGTGCTTACTGGTTATCCGGCAGCTTGGCGGCTGGTGCCAGCACAGCGATCTTCGGCCTGTTTGGGGCCTTCTTAATGCTGGGCGAGTCCTTCCGGGAGAACCTGGCGATTCGCCAGCTCAGCCGTCAGTTCCTGATCTTGGTACTGTTAAACGTCGGGACTGATTTATTGGTTCCCGGCATTGACCTGGCGGGACACATTGGGGGCCTGTTCGCCGGCTTCCTGATAGCCTATGTCGTGGCCGCACCAAAGATTGGTCCGGTAGCGAAGAGCAAGCGATGGCTGAGTGCTATAGTGTTGGTAGTCGGTGTCTTAGTCCTGATTTTGGAAGTGAGCTGAAAAAATGGCAATGATTCCACGTGAATTTAGGACGCTGTACGATGTTCAACAGTTGCTCAAGGAATTCAACGTCTTTGTCTACGTCGGCAAGCGCCTGTATGACATCGAACTGATGGCGATTGAACTTGATAATCTCCACCAGGCGGGTGTCGTTGATCAATCGACCTACATGAAGGCAAAGATTGTCCTGCGTAAGGAACATCGTGAAGAATTGAAACGAGAACAAACGGGGAAACTGTATTAATCCCCAAGAAAGGAATTATTATGGCAAACAAGAAGTTATTTGGTGTTGATCTTGGTGGTACGACCATCAAGTTTGCAATTTTGACGGAAAATGGTGAGATTCAGCAAAAGTGGTCCATTCGGACGAACACCCTTGATGAAGGGTCACACATTGTCCCAGACATCATTGAATCAATCAATCACCACCTTGACCTGTACAAGATGGACAAGGACCAATTCATCGGGATCGGAATGGGGACTCCAGGAACGATCGACCGGGACAAGGGGACCGTTGTTGGTGCCTACAACCTGAACTGGAAGACGACCCAAAACGTTAAGGAAGCCATCGAAGAAGGTACTGGCATGAAGTTTGCCCTGGATAACGATGCCAACGTGGCTGGCCTTGGTGAACGCTGGAAGGGTGCCGGTAACGAAGGTGACGATGTTGCCTTCATCACCCTGGGTACCGGTGTTGGTGGTGGAATCATCGCCAATGGTAAGCTGATCCACGGTCTGGTTGGTGCCGGTGGTGAAGTCGGCCACATGATCGTTCAACCAGATGGCTACCTTTGTACTTGTGGCAACCGTGGTTGCCTGGAACAATACGCTTCCGCAACCGGGGTTGTTCACATTGCACAAGACAAGGCTGAAGAATACGAGGGTAACAGTCGCCTGAAGGCCATGATCGACAACGGTGACGAGATCACTTCCAAGATCGTCTTCGACCTGGCTAAGGAAAACGACTACCTGGCAAACAAGGTTGTCGACGAAGTTTGCCACTACCTGGGTCTGGCTTGCGCTAACCTGAGTAACATCTTGAACCCAGAATTTGTTGTTATTGGTGGTGGGGTTTCTGCCGCTGGTGACTTCCTGTTGAAGCGGGTTAAGGCTAACTTCGAAAAGTACGCCTTCCCAACTGTGCGGACTTCTACCCAACTCAAGCTGGCTGAACTCGGTAACGATGCCGGTGTGATCGGTGCAGCTTCATTGGCTCGTCAATTTGCTAACGATTAATAGTAGTGAGGCGAACTGATCGTGATCTTAGGAGTTAGTCAAGGATTATTAATCTTCAACACTGTTATCATCATCCTCTTACTGGTCTGGTTATTGACCTGGTTATTCCAATACTGGCGGCGTAACCACTACGCAACCGTCTTGGACGAAGACGAATTCCAAAAGGGAATCCGGAAGGCCCAAGTAATCGACCTGCGGCAGGAGAATGAGTTTAAGGCTGGCCATATTCTTGG
>DBOT01000051.1:0-229 GCA_002299975.1 Lactobacillaceae bacterium UBA639 | reverse complement strand
TTCTTGGCGCTCGGAACCTGCCATACATTTACCTGCGGCAGCAATACGGGGAACTGCGGCCAGACCTGCCTGTCTACATGTACGACCAGGGAATGGCCATCAGTACTCAGGCGGCGGCCTTTCTCGGCAAGCACGGCTACCACAAGCTGTACATCTTAAAGGGTGGTTACAACAGCTGGGATGGCAAGACCAAGAAGGCTAAATACTAAAAATAAAAAACAGGAGACTG
>DBOT01000002.1 GCA_002299975.1 Lactobacillaceae bacterium UBA639 | reverse complement strand
ATAATAATTCACTCCTAAAATACTTTGTACAACTTTAGTACAATCTTAACTATATGGGGCGAATATGAATTTAATATGAAAAGATTCCGAAAGAACAACGATTAAATTTGTCAGCGGATTGTAACAAAGGCTTAGGATTGCCGGAATGGTGCGCTTTGTGATACTATTGACCACAGTTTATTCATAAGATGAGGTGAAAATAATGGCAGTGTTAGATGTTGAAGGCCTGACGATGAGTTACGCTGATAAGAAGCTCTACGAAGACGCCAGCTTTCAATTGGAAAAACACGAACATATGGGGATTGTCGGTCAAAACGGGGCCGGCAAAAGTACCCTGATTAAGATCTTGATCGGTAAAGTCCTGCCGGTGGATGGTAGTGTTAAATGGCAAAAGGGTGTTAAGATCGGTTACCTCGACCAGTACGTTGATATTCCGGCGGGGATGACCTTGATCGAGTTTCTGCACACAGCCTTTCAGGAGCTCTATCAATTAAACGATCAGATGAATAAGTATTACGCCGAGTACGCTGATAAGATGGATGACAGCCTCCTGACTAAGGCGGGTCGGATCCAGGAAAAACTCGACGCCAATAATTTTTACGAGATCGAAACGCGGATCGAGCGGGTAATGAACGGTCTGGGCCTGACCGATATTGGTAAAGACCATGTCGTCTCCGAGATGAGTGGGGGTCAACGTTCAAAAATCATCCTGGCCAAGATGCTCCTGGAGAATCCAGACGTCATCCTGCTGGACGAACCGACGAACTACCTGGATACTGCGCACATTGAGTGGCTGACTGATTACCTCAACGACTTCGATGGGGCAGCAATGATCATTTCCCACGACTACGACTTCCTGGAGAAGGTCACCAATACTATCTGTGACGTTTCCTTTGGTAAGATCACCAAGTACCGGGGAAGCTTCCAGCAGGCCATGCGTCAGAAGGAAGAGCGTAAGGAAGCCCAGGAGCGGGAGTACGAGAAACAACAGGTCGTGATCGAGAAGGCAGAACGCTTTATTCGCAAGAACAAGGCGGGCTCTAAGTCGACCATGGCTAAGTCCCGGGAGAAGATGCTGGCCCGGATGAAGAAGATTGATCCGCCGGCTGATAACCTGAAGGCCACCTTCCACTTCCCGTATGAGAATACTGGTTCGGCCAACGCGCTGCGGGTTGAGAATCTGTCCGTTGGTTATGGGCGGCCACTATTGGCTCCGGTAACCTTTTCAATGACGATGGGCGAAAAGCTCCTCTTCACTGGGTTCAACGGGGTTGGTAAGTCTACCCTGATTAAGTCAATCTTGAAGAAGATCCCGGCCTTATCCGGAACGGCGACCTTCTCACCATCGGCTAAGATCAACTACTTTGATCAGGATCTGGTTTGGGATGACCCGTCACTGACACCACTGCAGACCATTCAGAACATGTTCCCGACCATGCAGCCGCGGACGATCCGGACCAAGCTGGCCCGAGCGGGGATCAATGCCGCCAATACGATGAAGCCCCTTCACCTGCTTTCCGGGGGTGAACAGACGAAGGTCAAGCTGGCAATTCTGGAGCTGACGCCATGTAACTTCCTGATCATGGACGAACCGACTAACCACCTAGACGATGAGACTAAGGATGGTCTGAAGAAAGCTCTTCAGGAATTCCCGGGGAACCTAATCCTGGTCAGCCACGAGGAGAGCTTCTACACCGGTTGGCTGGATAAGATCTTAAACGTCGAAAAATTGAGCCTGAAGTCATAACAGGAGGGAACCATGCCCTTTACTATTTCTGAAATCATTGTCCTGTTCTTCACCTACTCGGTGGTGGGCTGGCTATGGGAAACATTCTATTGTTCCATCAAGGACCACCACTTTGCCTACCGGGGATTCCTGTTTGGCCCTTACTGCCCGGTGTACGGATTTGCGGTGACCACGATTCTGATCGCAACCTACCGGGTTCAGCATAGTCTGATCCTCTTGTTCTTGGTTGGGATTGTTGTCGCCACGATCTTTGAATATGTGGCGAGCCTGTTTCTGGAAAAGGTGTTTCACATGAAACTTTGGGACTACTCCCACCTCTGGGGTAACCTGCAGGGACGGGTAGCTCCACAGATCTCGTTCTTCTGGGGGATCGGGGTAGTCCTCCTGGTCCGTTTTATCCAGCCCTTCATTCAACGGGTGATCAACTGGGAGGAGGCCCATACGCACGGGATGCTGGCCCTCTTGGTCGTCCTGGTGATGGGAACCGATACTGTTTTAACGATCTTCAGTGTTCGTCACTTCCATACAACTACCCAGCAGTGGGAACAACGGGCGGTGGCCTACCAAGAGAAACTCAAACAGCGCCTGGCTAGTGCCCTGCCGGAAGAACGGCCGGCTTTGGCACGCCGGTTGGATAACTGGCACACTGATCTACTGAAGCGGCGTTCGGAACTCCGCCTTCACCGGTTAAACTGGAACGAGCGGCGGCTAGTTAAGAGCTTCCCTAAGCTCAAAGTCTTAGATGCCAAACACTTCAATGAGTTGAAGAAGGACTTGTTGAAGAAAGAGTAATTGTCGATTAAAAAGCGAAACTTTCGTGAAGATATCCCGAAAGTTTCGCTTTTTTGGTGGAAAATTACTATAATGAGGAAACTGAATAAATGGAGGCGAGCTTAATGAAAAAACGCCTATCAATAATTATCGCGTCAGTATTGGGGATTGTTTTGGTCGTCACGATGGCGCTGGGCGCCTTTGAGTTTAACGACCAACCAGCGCCGCACCACCGGGAGACCCACTCGGCTAAGATTACCGTCAACCAATTTATCAAGCAGGTGGCCCCTGCCGCCCAGCAGGAGCAGCGAAAGTATCATATTCCAGCTAGCATCACCATCGCTCAGGCCGGGACCGAGTCTAACTGGGGACGGAGTAAGCTGGCTTACAAGTACAACAACCTCTTTGGAATCAAGGCTAACTCTAAGCACAATCGCGTGCGGATGTATACAACCGAAAACATCAACGGTAAGAACAAGGAAGTTAAGCAATACTTCCAGGTTTACGATAGCTGGAGCGATTCGATCAAGTCGCACACTTACTTGATTGTTCGCGGGACCGCTGATAACCACCAGCGTTTCCGGGGTGTCCAGAAGGCTAAGAACTACCAGCAGGCAGCCTATGAGCTTCAGAAGAACGGGTACGCAACTGATCCCAATTATGCTAGCAAGCTAATCTACGCGATCCAAAAGTTCCACCTTAATAAGTATGATAAATAACAGCTAAAAAGGACGATCATCGTTTCGGTGATCGTCCTTTTGCTATTGATAGTTAGTCAAGATCAGTCTGTGGAGCGGTTGCCCGTTGCCGACGGAACCAGTGGAAGAGCAGGCCGACAACTGCACCAACCAACGCTGGGACCAACCATGACAGCCCCATTGAAGCAAGGGGCATGTGGGCCCGCCAAGCAGCAACAGTAAGGCCAAAGTGGCTTTGACTAACAACTGCTGGAAAGGCTACTACCATGTCGCCGAGTGCCGGCACGACCGTGAACAGGACGACGAAGAGGTAGACAACTCCGTCACGATGGAAGAGCGGTGAGCTGACGGACAAGAGGATGAGAACCATTGCCAGTGGATAGAGGAACATCAGCATTGGAGTTGACCAAGCGATGATCTGGTCAAGGCCAAAGTTGGCAGTCAGAAAAGAAGCCAGGCAACTAAGGGCTAACCAGGTGTGGTAGCTGACCTTTGGGAAATGCTTGTGGAAGTCTTGGGCGAAGGCAGCAACCAAACCAACTGCGGTAGTCAGGCAGGTAACCGTCAGCAGGAAGGCCAAAACGACCTGACCAAAGGCACCGGCATAGGCATTAACCAGCTGGGTGAAGGCGACCCCACCATCTGCGGAGACCTTGAACCGACCAAGTGACATTGCCCCAAGGACGATCAGCAGAAGGTAGATAACGGCGATGGCACTGACGGCCAGAACACCGGACTTAGCAACAACGCGGGAGACATCACTGGCCCGCCGTTGACCCATGGAACGGACAGCGGTGACAACGGTGACCCCGAAGGCCAGACCGGCCAGGGCATCCATTGTGTTGTAACCTTCAAGGAAACCATTAGTCAGAGCATCGTGAGCATAGGCGGTCGTTACGGGAGCGGTAGCTGGATTACCGAGTGGGTTTGCGAAGGCTACCACGAAGACCAGGAATAAAAGGGCTAAGAAAACGGGATTCAGGACCTTACCGACATTAGCTAGGATGTTGTTCTCCCGGTAGGAAAAGGCAAAGGCAGCCAAGAAGAATAGGGCTGAGAAGACGAGGAGGGCAACGGTGGTGTATTGCTTGGGCAAAAATGGTGCAACCCCAACGGTGAAGGATACGGTTGCTGTCCGGGGTGTTCCGAAGAGGGGACCGATGGTGGCGTGAATGAGGACCATGAATACTAGGGCAAAGACAGTGCCAAGCGGACGACCGATGTCATAAACCCCCTCGGCCCGGGTGACAGCGACAGCTAGAACGGACAATAAGGGGAGCAGCACCCCGGTGACCAGGAAACCGACAGCGGCAGTTCCCCAGTGAGCACCGGCCAATTGCCCCAGGTGGAGTGGGAAAATCAAGTTCCCGGCACCGAAGAACAAGCCAAAGAGCAGTGAAGCAACGACGAGATACTGTTTCCACGTTAGTTTTCGTGATGTGAGATCTTGCATGAAACTCTTCCTCCTAAAATAGAAAATTCGAAATAATTGCTTGATCACAACAAAAAAGTCCCTTAACCAAAATTACTTTGGTTAAGGGACGCCTTAGCGTGGTACCACCCTATGTTCGTACCGTCATCGCTGACAGTACCTTCCACGTACGGCCGACTGACGGCGATACGCTGACACGATAATGGGTGTAACCACCGGAACTTACTGGATTTAAGAACCGGACTCGAAAGTGATTTTCACCGGGCAAGATTGACTATCCCCTCACACCAAAACGGGACTCGCTGAAGCATCCTGCTGAGCTACTCTTCTTTCTCATTGCGATCGAATAATTAAATTGTTGTTTATTATTCTAAGCAGTTTTTAAGAAAAGTCAACACAAAATTTAACATTTTTTAATTCTGACTAATCTTCTCGCTGGAGGCAGCATAGGCCGGATCACCATTGAGGGCCCGGGCAACGGCGCGTTCTACGGCAGTATTGGAGGTTACGTTAGCGATAGCCAGTGGCTTGTCGTAGCGCTTAGCGTGGTGGTTAGCTAACTGACTGATCCGGTGATGGATGGCGTCGATGCAGACGATGACAAAGTCGGCATCGCGGATCTCCCGCTTGATCTTACTGCTGGAAACCTTCTCTTCTGCTGAGGCATCGAGACCGTGGAAGACCCCGTGGTGCTTGGCAATGACCGGCTTGAGACCCTGGACTTTATCACGAACCCCGGTGATTACCAGGACGGTCCGCTGCTTGAGGTCGTAGTCCAGTTTCTTCTCATAGTCGTGCTTGGTGTTAGTGACCTTCTTGACCGTCTTTGGCTTGGCAGGTTGTCGGGTAGTGTCGTAGTCCTGCTTTTCGTGAATCCAGCGAATACTACCTGCACTGGCATCCTTCAGGCCGTTACCGTGATCAAAGTAGGCAAAGTCAATTACCATGCCGGCCTTCAGGTCACGACCTGGGTACTTGAAGGGGTCGACGACGACGGTGTTGGCCGGGGCCTGATCCAGGATCGAATCACCCTTCATAGTGCTGGCGATCTGGAGAACATCGGAGCCCGGAACGGGTCGCAGTTCAGCGTACTCGATTACGTTAATCTTGACGGGTTCGTAGTCGTCTAGGTGGTCACTGGTGACGCGACGGATGCTTGGCAAGCCACGGACTAACTGGTGGGGATCGAGTTCAACGATATCACCATCTTCAACCGGGAAGTGGAGCTGGTGCAGGATAGCTTCCGAGTAGTAACGGTGGTTGATCTCAGCCCCGCTCAGCTTCCGGTGAACCAGATACATGTTATCGGCTGCCAGGCGTTCCTCGGCACTGATTTCCTTAGGCGCTTCTGGTTCGGCCGGTACGTGGACCACAGTAGGAGCATTTCTCGGGGTAGGGGTCTCCTTTGCTTGATTGGATGGTCCCGTCAGGAGAGAATGAAGTGTATGGCGGGCCGTGGATGAGATTGGCTGCTCATTTCGTTGCCGAGCCTGGTAGCGGTGCTTAACAGGCTTTCTTTCGTAGTGGTGCTGCTCATTCTCAGCGTCTTGGTCGTCGTAGTGGTTGAGAATGTTGATGACGGTAGAGAGACTACGCAGGGTTTGTTGGAGGCTGCGTTGATCATCACCGGTATTTTCAAGCAAGGTGATTAGTTCTTGCCGATAATCGTAAATTTTCATACTTGTCGATTCCTTTCAATTTATGACTATCTCAATAATAACAAGATGTCTGGTGGATGTCAGTTCAAACGGTCATCCGGACGGTGAAATAGTGGGGAAATCCTGTATAATGAGTCGTAGGATAAACTTTTGATAAGGACGAGGCGAATAGAATGGCAAAACGCACGATAAAATTATTTTCCCATAATGACCTGGATGGCTTCGGGGCCCCACTGTTGCTAAAGGCGGTCCAGCCGGTAATGTTTGACGATACTGAGTTTGACATGACCAATTGCGGGGCCGGCCGGATCGATGATGAATTTGCCCGCTGGATGCGGACGCCCGAGGCTAGTCGGGTCACGGACGTCTACATCATGGACATGAACCC
>DBOT01000032.1:238-4729 GCA_002299975.1 Lactobacillaceae bacterium UBA639 | reverse complement strand
TGCTCTACCAAGCTGAGCTATTTTCCGAAGTCATCTCTGCGTTCCTAACGAACGAGTATTATATTATCAAGAAAAACGGGATTCGTAAAGCCCTTTTTAAAAATTTCCTGAATTTTTTGGTAAAACATGGAAAAAACGGGCCGGAATTTCGTCCGCTAGCCAAACTTGCTCGTTGCCCACATAAAACTTGACCCCAGCATTCAGCGCTGCCTTAGTATCAATTGCGAGAATCAACGGGTGACTGTCATGACGAGAACCGACCTGGTGGGCAGTCGGGATGTCCGTTGACAGATGAACGAACTGGCGCTGCATAGGTAGCAAGCCCAGTTCTTGGATACTGGGCAGGAAGCGCCGGGCAGTACCGTGATAAAGAACAGCGGGTGGGGTAGCTTCCTGATGGTGGATAATTCCCGGAATTGAATGGCCGTAGAGCGCACAAATACGATCACCCTTGATCTCAAAACGCTTTTTATTGCTTTGAGCAATTACAGTAGCGATATCATCCCTCGTGAGGGCCAGGTGATGGACGCGGTTAAGGGCGTTGATGAAGTGGTCTAGGTCAGTATAGCCGTATTCATCAAGCTTAATACCATACTTATCGGGGTTGTGACGGAGCGCGTAAGACATCTTTTTACTGATGTATTTTATTTTCTTATCATTGTGCTGCATTTAATCATCCTCCATCGTTATAGTAACATACTGAGCAATTGGTAGTTTCAAAATGGTATAATTAAATTAATAGTTAAGCAAAGGGGTGTTATGAGATGAAGTTAACAGATATCAAGACGATTACTAATGTTGGTGCTGGAACGATGGGACACGCGACGGCTCTGCAGTTTGCCATGGCGGGGTATCCAGTACGCTTATACGATCACCAGCAGGCTGGCTTACAGCGGGGACAGAAGGCCATTGAGCATGATCTGGCCACATTTGAGCAGGCAGGACTATTAACGGACCAGCCAGATGAGATTTTGAAGCGCATCACGTATACAACGGATATGAAACAGGGTTGTCAGGATACCGACTTTGTCATTGAATCAATTGTCGAGGATCAGCAAGTTAAGCAGCAGGTCTGGCAGGAGCTTGAACAGTTGGTCGGTCCGGAAACGGTCTTGGCGACTAATACTTCCGGTCTGAGTCCAACGGCTCTCCAGAGTGTTCTCAAGCGTCCGGCAAGATTTGTGGTTGCGCATTTCTGGAACCCGGCTCAATTGATGCCATTAGTTGAGGTGGTACCAGGGAAGCAGACCAGTCAGGCAACGGTTGATTTGACGGTGGCCCTGATGAACAAAATCGGTAAGCATGCGGTACCGCTTAAGAAGGAGGCACTGGGCTTTGTTGGCAATCGGATTCAGCTTGCTGTTCTTCGTGAGGCTTTCCATATTGTGGATGAAGGGATTGCTAGTCCAGAGGCGGTTGACGATATTATTAAGTATAGTCTCGGTCGGCGGTGGAACCTAGTTGGTCCGATCGCCAGTGCCGACCTGGGTGGCCTGGATGTCTTTAAGAATATTAGCTCATACCTGTATGCGGACTTAGCAAATGCAACAGGGACGGACCCAACCCTTGAAAAGATGGTTGACCATGGTAAACTGGGGCTAAAATCTGGTCAGGGCTTCTATGATTGGTAGGGGGATGCTGGGCAGCAGGTTGTTGCTGACCGGGACGCCGCCCTCCTTAATCAACTCAAGCATGACCATGAGACAAAGAAGGACTAGATAATGCGACAAGAGATTAAGCAGTCAACTACTAATGGTCAGGTGACAATTAACCGTGCTGACGGTACTGCTGTTCAGTTTAGCAATGGTGGCGTCGATGGTGAATTTGAGGTGATCATTACTGATCAGGAGGCCGTTCCGGCACTATTTGAAAAAGTCGGTGAGTTCGACGGTGATTATTCCATCAAGGGCTTAAAGTTAGGTGCAGCAACACCGGTTGTTAAGCTCACAGGAAAGTACATTGTGTATGGTAACTCTGCTGATGGTAACGTAATGCTGGTAAAGCAAAAGTAATTAAAGAAAGCTCTCTTACTGGACTTGGTGCCGGTAAGGGAGCTTTTTAAGTGGTTAAATGGTTGCCAAGGGTTGCTTACTAGTTGGTGCTGGGAAGTGTTTGCTTAGGGCGTCTAATTCATCGGGAGTAAAGGTAATATCTAACGCTTGAATGTTATCACGGGCATGCTGAGGAGTGGCCGCCTTGGGGATGCTTAAGACGTTGCCATGGCGCAGCGTCCAGGCAAGCATGATTTGATAAACACTCGCTTGATGGTTAGCCGCCAGCTCCTTCAAGAGGGGATCACTCGTCAGGTGACCAGAGATCGTATCGGCTTGGGCAAGGGGAGAGTAGGCGATCAACGGTAGCTTGTGCTTGTTCATCAATGGAGTAAGGTCAAATTCAATTCCCCGTTCGTCGAGGTTATAGAGGTCCTCGTTAGCGACACAGTTCTGGCCGTCTGGCAGCTGCCATAATTCATGAAGGTCGGCCACATCAAAGTTTGAGACGCCCCAGTGCCTGATTTTGCCCTTCTTGACCATTGATTCCAGTTCAGTTACGGTTTCACTTAGCGGAACTGACCCGCGCCAGTGAAGAAGATAGAGGTCAAAGTAATCTGTACCAACGCGTTTAAGACTCTGGTCAAGGCTGGCTTCTAGCTGTCGGTGACTGGCATTTTCTGGGAGGACCTTATCAATGATATAGAGTTTTTCGCGTGGGTAACCGGCGATAGCGTCTTTAACGACTGATTCGGCACGGCCCATGCCATACATTTCAGCCGTATCGATTACGGTTGCGCCCTGATCAATTGCTGCTTGAATCGCCTTAATTTCAGTAGGACGCTTCTGAGGATCATCCCCAATATGCCAGGTGCCAATTCCGACGGCAGGGAGAGAGGCACTATCAATTTTTACTGTCTGCATTATGTTTCCTCCTTGTTGAATTATTTTCTTTTATTCTAACATATGGTAACTAAGCGCTTACAAGAAGGGCGAAGATCGTAAAAAATTTTAACTGAAATTCAAGTAATAAATTTAGAAAGATAACTTGTTTAATATCCTTGGTTTATTGTATGCTAGAGTACGTGAGATCAATTAAGGGAGCTTACGGGGAATTGGGACTGTTATTGAAACTCTTATCAAAGAAAGAATACTTTGTGTGTCCAAATTGTCATGAGCACTATGAATTTAACCATGGCCAGGTTAAAAGTATGATTAAGAAGTATGGCCATCTCCATTGTTACTATTGTCAGACCGAATTAAAGCGAACTGATGAATAGCAAAAAGGCATGTTCGACGGTATTTTACCGGGAGCATGCCTTTTGTATTTATAGTCCACCGAGATGCTCTTTTTGGAACCATTTCTCAACAAAGGATTTTGCTAAGGAATGAGGCATTATTTTATCTAAGACCTCATTTATGGGTACCCATGAGTATTGATCAATTTCGTTATTGGGCTTTAATGCGTCATCTGCGGCGATAACTGCGTAGTTATGGATCAACACGTCATGGGGTGCAAAATAGGCATTATCATTGTAGTGGAATTTAGCGATGCTTAGTTTTGTCTCTTCTTGTATTTCGCGCTTTAAGGTCTGCTTGGCATTTTCACCAGGATTAATGTAACCGGAGAGCAAGATGTAAGACGGGTTTCCGTACTGTTTTAACAGTAAGACCTTATCCTTTTGCGGATTGAAGATTATCGCGGAGATTGCACTTGAAAACTTGATGAAACGGAATTGCTGACAATGGGGACAATATGGCACCATAGTTACTTTAGAGAAATGAAAGAAAAAGCCCCGCAAAATTAAGATTGTGCTTGCCTGCTATATCTTAATTAAGCTGGAGCTAATTCTAAAGATTAAGTGGTGATAGGATTCACCGCCCTAGGAGTTGCAAGTTTGGCGACTCAACTCTTAGGAGCTTTTTCATATCTACATTTTACAAGCCAAGTATATCTTTATGTATTGCTATGGCGCGTGCCCAATCTTCCGTTGAAGCTATCTCGCCAGTGAATTGGGCATTGCGTTTTTCAATACTAAACGTGTACGTCTGTAGCGGATTGATATATCCCTCAAGCTTTTGAGCGTATAGGGGGATGAAAAGTCTTTTTAACCGGTTATTGGTACCGTGAGTTATTGGCATTACCATAACCAGTCCGGTTAATCGACTATAGTTTGCTGAACTAATTACGATTGCCGGATGACGTCCACGAATCTCTTGTCCGACAGAGGGCTTAAAATTAATCCAGATTAGATCTTGCCGGTCTGGAACATATTGCTTATAACTCGTCATCATCAACCTCTGCTTCAACAAATCCTGAATCATCGCCATCATAAAGGTGGCTATTTACAAAGGCCTGATCTTCAAACACGTTCTTATGTTTGGGTAGATAAACGATAGCGCCATCGCGACCTTCAAAAACCTCATATTCTTTTTGAAGATTCGTAATTGATTTAGGAACAGTTAAGACATTTGAAGTTCCTACTTTTCTAATTTTTAC
>DBOT01000032.1:0-146 GCA_002299975.1 Lactobacillaceae bacterium UBA639 | reverse complement strand
TAGTGCCTAATGCTGGTGGTAGAGTCTGGGTTAGTAAAGTAAATTATGATTATACAGATAAAGTAGTAAACAGAGCTTAATAAGGGGGATCAGTAAAATCAGTCTGTTTAATTTCATTAAAACTATAATTTTAATGACAGGTTGAT
>DBOT01000054.1 GCA_002299975.1 Lactobacillaceae bacterium UBA639 | reverse complement strand
TTCTTGCAATCTGCCTTTTAAATTAATTTCTTCGGCCTATGAAAGCGTTAAACGAACTATCTAGACTATAATCCAGGCTATGATAGCTATTAATACGAATTATATTAGCTGTTGAAAAGAATAATATTCGTGTTATACTAATAGCAACGAACGATTAGGAGGATAAATAGTGGAATCGTTAGTGATCCGTGGGAACGCATTTACCGTTCAAGATAAATACCATGTTCAGTACCTAGCCGATTGCCTGGTTTGTATTGATAGCGATGGCTGGATAGAAAGGGTTCTTGTACCAGAAGATAAGGATTATGAGCGGGTGCTTATCGCTGCCCGCCAGCATCACCAACTGCGCGAGCTGGCCGAAGGAGAATACCTTCTACCTGGCTTTATTGACCTGCATGTGCATGCACCGCAATGGCCACAGGCAGGATTAGCACTCGACCGGCCGTTAGCAGATTGGCTGAACGTATATACTTTTCCCCTTGAGGCGCGGTTTAATGATCGTGTATTTGCTAGGAAGGTGTATAAAGACTTTGTCCGAACACTACTGGCTCATGGAACAACCACAGCCATGATGTTTGGCACGATTCATGTTGATGCCAACATGGTGTTGGTAGATGAGTGTCGCCAACAGGGACTACGCGGGTACGTTGGTCAGGTGACAATGGATAATCCGGACCAGACACCAGACTACTACCGAGACCATTCTGCAGAGGAAGCCCTCGCGGCGAGTGAGCAGTTTATCCAGCGGGTTCAAGCTAGTCCGGATCCGGACGATCTAGTGACGCCGGTGATTACGCCCCGTTTTGTACCCTCCTGTACCGACGAAGCGCTAGCGGGGTTAGGTCAGCTGGCGGCAAAGTATGATTTACCGATTCAATCCCACGTCAGCGAGAGTAATTGGGAAAGTCAGTATGCAATTGATCGTTTTGGGATGCATGATGCGGAAGTGCTGGATCACTTTGGCTTGCTGACGGCGCGGGCAGTAATGGCGCATGGTACCCAGCTGACTGACGGCGATATGCAATTACTTAGACAGCAGCAGACCGCCATTGCCCATTGCCCAATCTCAAATATCTACTTTGGAAATGGGGTGTTACCAGTTCATCGCCTGTTAAAGATGGGAAATAAGGTTGGCCTGGGATCTGATATTTCGGGCGGTTATACCCCCAGCCTGTACCACAATATCCGGCAGGCGGTTAAGTCATCTCGGATGTTGACGGATGGGGTTGATAGTAAACGCCCCGTCGAACAGCGCGGTGTGGCTAATTCCCAGATTACAGCAGCCACGGCCTTTTACCTGGCAACGGCTGGTGGCGCCCACGCCTTACACTTGGCTGCCGGGCGAATCGCAGTTGGTTGTCGGGCGGACCTGCAGGTTGTGCGGGCACACCAAATGTGGGGCAAGCCGTCCACGGCCGACACATTTGAACGGCTGATGTATCAGACTGAGGCAGCCGATATCAAGGGTGTTTACGTTAACGGTCACTTAGTATATGAAAATTAATGATGATGGTAGGAGGAAGAAGAGAAGAATGGATACGAAAGCACATTTGTTGATTGGCCCGGATGAAAAGGTGCCAACGGGCGAAGCGGTCCTGCTGGGATTGCAACACGTCTTGGCAATGGACGTTTATGTCCCACCAATTATTTTGGCAGGACTGTTAGCAATGGGGGCGGTGGACTCAACCGGCCTCCTGCAGGCAACTTTCCTGGCTGCTGGGATCGGGACAATCTTACAGACGGCCTGGTTCATGAAGATGCCAGTTTCCCAAGGACCATCATTTGTACCGTTGACGGCGGCTGCTGGGGTGGTTATGGCTAGCGGTGGTGTGCA
This sequence comes from Lactobacillaceae bacterium UBA639, assembly GCA_002299975.1. Classification (GTDB taxonomy): domain Bacteria; phylum Bacillota; class Bacilli; order Lactobacillales; family Lactobacillaceae; genus Limosilactobacillus. The sequence goes on along the minus strand of DBOT01000054.1, from coordinate 1,302 downwards.
TGGTGGTGGAATGGCCACCCTGATGGGCGCGCTGCTTGTGGGGGCGATCCTGTTGATCCTTCTCGGGATGAGCGGAATCTTTCAAAAGATCATCAACCGGTTAGTACCAGCGGTGGTCGGTGGAACCATCATCACCTGTGTGGGCTTGTCCTTAATCCCATCGGCTTTGAATGATAACATTTTCGAGGCGAAGGGAAACGTCTACCAGAACATGGAGCTGGCAGGGGTAACTGCGTTGATCCTGTTGGTTTGTGTAGCCATCAGTATTCGCTTCCCGCGTGTTCAGAAGCTTTTCAAGACGGGGTCAATCGTCATTGCCCTGTTGGTCGGGACTGCGCTGAGTGCTGCCATGGGTCGCTTTGATGCTTCATCAGTTGCGGCCGCTCCCTGGTTCAGCCTGCCACAGCGGACGGTTTTCCACTGGGGGATGCACTTTGATATGACGGCTATCCTGACTTTTATCATCATCTACGCGATCTTAACGACAGAGACCACCGGGACCTGGTTTGCGATGGGGGCCGTTACGAATCACACTATCACGAAGAAACAGTGGAACCGCGGGATCATCGGTGAAGGGCTGAGCTGTCTGGTGGCGACGATTACTGGAACGACCCCAGTTACCGGTTATTCAACCAACGCCGGGATCATCTCAATCACCGGGGTTGCTAGTAAGCGGGTCTTCATCGCTGCGGGTGGCTGGTTTATTATCCTTGGCTTCTGCACCAAGCTCTCAGCCTTCCTGGCGGCCATTCCGGCACCAGTTATCGGTGGGGTGTTTGCAATCATTACGGTGACGATCATGCTGAATGGGTTAAACGTCATCCGGAACTTGAAGACGGTGGAGAGTGACCTCTACATCATCGGATTGCCAATTGTGATCACAATTGCCCTGGTACTGATTCCGAAGAAGATCGTGAGTGCCGCTCCCCAGATGGTGCAATACCTGTTAGGTTCGCCGATTGCGATTGCAGCCTTGCTGGCGATCATTCTTAACCTGCTGATGCCAAAACGCGCTCAGCTGTAATTTATATATGAAGAAAGAATCGTAAATGATGGATTAATACCCATTATTTGCGATTCTTTAAATTTTTGCGGAAAAGTTACGACTAAATTGAAAACGATTTTTCTTTACAAAAAGATTTCATTCAAATTTAATTGCTTTAAACACTTGATATAGCAACGATTCTTTAGTATTATGGATAGGTGCTTGAGCGTTGGCGGGTAGATTTGCCCTACCCCCATGGGAGTTTAAGCTGCGAAGCGTTGATGCGGAAGGTTGCGACACACCCGGCCGCTTTGCCA
>DBOT01000078.1:6826-8382 GCA_002299975.1 Lactobacillaceae bacterium UBA639 | reverse complement strand
ATGATGATGATCGTATCCTTGAAGGAAACGGTCCGGCCTTGTGAATCGGTCAGGCGGCCGTCATCGAGGATCTGCAGGAACATGTGCATAACGTCTGGGTGGGCCTTTTCAACTTCATCGAGTAGGATCAGACTGTATGGGTGCCGCCGAACTTGTTCGGTCAATTGACCGGCTTCCTCGTAACCAACGTAACCAGGAGCGGCCCCGATCAGCTTAGAAGTTGACGTCTTGTCCATGTATTCGGACATGTCAAACCGGATCATAGCATCCTTGGAACCGAAGAGCTGCTTAGCAAGCTGCTTAGCGGTTTCGGTCTTACCGACACCAGTTGGGCCGACGAAGAGGAAGGAACCAATTGGCCGACCAGACTTGTTCAGCCCAATCCGGTTCCGCCGAATGGCCCGGGCAATCTTATCAACCGCCTCGTTTTGGCCGATGACGTGTTCCTCAAGCTTCTTGTCGAGGTCCCGCAGCTGGTTTTCTTCTTGCTTCTGCAGGTCGCCGACAGGGATGTTGGTCTTCTCTTCGACAATCTTTTGCATGTCAGCAACCGTAACCGTAGCGGAGTCCTCAGTGTGGTTTTCTTCCGCTGCCTTCTTGGCCTTCTCCAGCTTAGTAACTTGGTCACGGTAGAAGGCGGCCTTTTCGTAGTCTTGGTTGTCAACAGCTTGCTGCTTGTGGGCTTCAGCCGTGTGGATCTCATTTTCAATCGTGTTTGGATCAGCCGTCTTCAGGGTGAGGTTCTTCCGGGAACCAGCTTCATCGAGCAGGTCGATCGCCTTGTCCGGCAGGAACCGGTCCTGGATGTAACGGTCAGAGAGCTTAGCAGCGGCCACGATGGCGTCATCCGTGTACTTAACGTGGTGGTAATCTTGGTAACGACCCTTGATCCCGTTAAGAATCTTGATGGTTTCCTCGACGGATGGTTCGTCAACCTCGACTGGTTGGAACCGCCGAGCGAGGGCCGCATCCTTTTCGATCTTCCGGTATTCGTTGAGGGTCGTGGCCCCAATGAGTTGGAAGTCACCCCGGGCGAGGGCTGGCTTCAAGACGTTACCGGCGTCCATGCCGCCCTCGGCATTACCGGCACCCATGATTTCATGGATTTCGTCAATGAAGAGGATGATGTTCTGGTTCTTCTGCACTTCCTGCATCAGTTGCTGCATCCGCTTTTCGAATTGGCCACGGATTCCCGTGCCTTGAACCAGGGAAACGACGTCGAGCCGAATGATTTCCTTGTTGGCCAGCTTTTCTGGAACCTCACCGGAGACGATGGCTTGGGCGAGGCCTTCGACAACGGCCGTCTTACCAACCCCGGCTTCCCCGATCAGGACTGGGTTGTTCTTGGTCCGCCGGTTGAGGATTTCGATGACCCGCTTGATTTCGTTGTCCCGACCGATCACCGGGTCGATCTTGCCTTGGCGAGCCATGTCGGTCAGGTTGATCCCGTATTGACCGAGAACTCCCTTGCCGCCACGCCGGCCGCCTTGACGTTGACCCTGGGCACCGGCTGCTTGACCGTTGCCGGCAGCTTGGCTTTGCATGTTGTTCATTGC
>DBOT01000078.1:6341-6739 GCA_002299975.1 Lactobacillaceae bacterium UBA639 | reverse complement strand
GTTTGAAGGTTTTGTAATTTTTGATAGCAATCTTGGCAGAGGTCGATTTGAACCCGCTGACCATTAAAATTCATCTGTAGGTGAATCGTCGCGGGATTTTGATGACAATTTTGACAGAGCATCTAATAAAATACCTCCTTAAAAAGTATGGGTAAAAGGTCCAAAAAATATTTGACCTTTCTTGACCATTGATTACATTATACTTACTTTTAGTCGTAAAGCAAGTCAGAAGTACTGACTTACGAAAATCCTAAGTATGTAAGCTGTTCAATGCCTATTTAGATTTTAGCACTCTTTATATTAGAATGCTAAAATGAGCGACCTGAGTTTGATTTATGGTAGAATCTTGAAGGAGGTAATAATATGGAGAACTTTGAACAGCAACTCGACGACCTGCG
>DBOT01000078.1:0-6279 GCA_002299975.1 Lactobacillaceae bacterium UBA639 | reverse complement strand
CAGCGGGTCTTCCACGCCTATCCGTACCGGACGCAGATCGAAGGGAAGGCCAATATCGGTGGGAAGATTACCTATCATTTGCGGGAACGTTAATGAATTCGCTAAAAGGTCGAGTTAAATTTTCCGTGATCTTGTATTTAACGCTTACAATTGCTAAAATATACGTATCGAGGTGTATCAGAGGTGTATGGCCGCTGATAATTAAGTAAATCTGCTCGAAGGAGACTGATTAAGTATGGAAAAACGTGACTTTACAATTACTGCTGAGACTGGTATTCACGCACGTCCAGCAACGATTTTGGTACAAACTGCATCCAAGTACAACTCAGATGTAACCCTGTCATACGAGGGCAAGAGTGTTAACTTGAAGTCTATCATGGGTGTTATGTCACTTGGTGTTGGTCAAAACGCCGACGTTACCATCACGGCTAATGGTGAAGACGAAAAAGAAGCCTTAGATGCCGTTGCTGAAACGATGAAGAAGGAAGGATTGACTGACTAATGTCTTTACTGCTAGATGGGTTGGCAGCGAGTAGTGGGATCGCCATTGCACCTGCCTACCTATTAGTAGGGCCAGATCTATCCATTAAGAAACAGCATATCGCTGATAAGAATCATGAAGTCGCTCGGCTTCGTGATTCTTTTGCTTTAACCACCAAAGAATTAAAGGCTATCCGGCAGCGGGCCCATCAGGACCTTGGTCACCAGGCGGCTGCGGTGGTGGATGCCCAGCTGACAATGGTGGATGATCCCGTCCTCCTAACAACAATTGAGCGTTTAATTGATAAACATTCTTATACGGCAGAGTGGGCGGTCAAGCTGGCAACTGATCACTATCTGGCGCTTTTTGAGCAGAATGATAATGATTACCTAAATTCACGAACCTTGGCTGTCCGTGACGTCTATAAGCGTATTATCAGTCATTTGCTAGGGGTTAAGCTTCCTGATCCCGCGGCCCTGGACCACCGGGCAATTATGGTGGCGCCTAACATTACCCCGACTGATATGGCCCAACTTGACCGGCGTTACGTGGCCGGGTTGGTGACTGACTACGGAGGTCGGACCTCCCACTTCTCAATCATGTCCAAGACTCTGGCCTTACCCGTGGTGGTCGGTACCAACACGGCTACCAAGAAGATTAAGGATGGTGACCTGCTGGTGGTTGACGGTATTCATGGTAAGGTGATTGTTAATCCAACCGAGCAACAACTGGAACACTACCGGTTGTTGGCGGGGGAGTTTGCCCGCGAACAGCAGGCTTGGGGTGCCCTTCGTGATCAGCATACGGCCAGTCAGGATGGACGTAAATACGAGGTCGCTGCCAACGTCGGGGCACTGAGTGATATTACGGTTGCTCGTGACCACGGCGCCGAGGGGATTGGCCTTTTGCGGACCGAATTCCTGTACATGGACCAGACCGAATTGCCGAGTGAGGAAGACCAGTTTAAGGCTTACCGGCAGTTTGTCAGTGGCATGGACCAGCAACGGGTAGTGGCCCGGACACTCGACATTGGCGGTGATAAGCGGCTGGGGATGCTTAAGCTACCCCGGGAAGAGAATCCTTACCTGGGCTTTCGGGCAATCCGGATTGGGCTGGCTGAGCCGACAATCCTGCGTCCCCAGCTCCGGGCTCTGTTGCGGGCGTCGGTCTATGGCCGGTTAGCCATTATGTTCCCGATGATTGCCACCCCCGAAGAGTTTTCACAGGCACGGGAGATGCTGGATGATGAGAGGCGAAAGTTGAGCCGGGCCGGCGTGGCGGTAGCCGATAACATCGAAGTTGGGATGATGCTCGAGGTACCATCGGCAGCGGTCATGGCGGATGTCTTTGCCCCAGACGTCGACTTCTTTAGTATCGGGAGTAATGACTTGATTCAGTACCTATTCGCGGCTGACCGGGGGAACTCCCGGGTTTCCTACTTGTATCAGGAACTTCATCCGGCGGTCCTCCGGCTGGTGAAACGGGTAATTGATGCTGCTCATGCCGAGGGTAAATGGGTTGGCATGTGCGGGGAGATGGCCGGTAATCCGCTGGCAACTCCGCTCCTAACGGCGATGGGCTTGGATGAATTTTCAATGAATAGTAATCAAATCCTACCGATTCGTTCCCTGATTAGTCACCTGAACAATCGACAGCTCCAGCCCCTCGTTCATCGAGCCCTAGCTGCGCGCAGCGCTCGTGAGGTCGAGATGCTAGTGAAGGAATATGTACCGATGTTACGAAAATCTTAATCATTAACAGTGAGTGAAAGCGTGCTGGCTTTTACCCACTGTTTTTGTTTGCCCGGAAACTTGTCAGTGGCGCTAATTAATCATAGAATGGAATGAAATGTCATTTTTGGCAAACATTCGAGTATAATAAAGTATTATGGTTAAATACGATTAAAAGGAGCAACTAGTTTGAATATCGGTCTCTTTACAGATACATATTTTCCACAAGTCAGTGGTGTTGCGACCTCGATTAAAACCCTTCGTGACGAACTGATTGCCCAGGGACACCACGTCTACATCTTTACGACCACTGATCCCCAGGCAAAGCACGACGATGTTGAGGCGGGAGTCTACCGTTTTCCTAGCATCCCCTTTGTCTCGTTTAAGGAACGCCGGATTGCTGTTCGCGGCGCCTTTCGTGCGGTACGGTTAGCCAAGAAGTTTCACCTAGACATTGTCCATAACCAGACTGAGTTTGCTCTGGGGATGATGGGGAAGCTTGTAGCGCGCGAACTGAAGATCCCGTGCTTGCATACCTACCACACGATGTATCAGGACTACCTGCACTACATTGCCAACGGACACATTGTTAAACCGCATAACGTTGCGACTTTCGTTCACCTCTATATGAAGAGCATCGATGGGGTAATTGCCCCCAGTGATCGGGTCCTTGACACCATGCGAAGCTATCATGTGACGGCGCCAATTCGGGTGATTCCCACTGGTATTAACCTGCGGGTATATCGGCAACGGGATTCCGCTGCTCAGGTACACGCATTGCGGCAGCGTTATGGTTACGCTGACGATACCCCAGTCCTTCTTTCACTGAGCCGACTAGCTTACGAGAAGAATATCAATGCCTTGATTTCGGCAATGCCTGACATTCTTAGTAAGCGTCCTACAGCCCAGTTGCTCATTGTGGGGGCGGGGCCGGCAAGGCAGTCTCTGGAACGGCAGGCTCGCCAGCTGGGCTTGACCGACCACATTCAGTTTGCCGGTGAAGTGAACAATAGCGAGGTCTATCACTACTACCAGATGGCCGACGTCTTTGTATCAGCATCTGATTCGGAGTCGCAAGGTTTGACCTATGATGAGGCTTTGGCATCTGACTTACCGATTGTGGTAATGCGGAGCAAGTATACTGATGAGCTGATTGATGATCCGGCAATTGGAATTAGCTTCCAGCAGCAGAGTGACCTGGTAAATGGGGTATTGCACTATCTTGACCACCCTAATGATCAGGAGTCGCATGCTCGGCGTCAGGCAAAGCTGCATTCGATCTCGTCGGAGGTTTTTGCTAAGCAGGTGGTGCAATTTTACACTGACTGCCAGCAGAAACTGGCGGCAAAGCAGGTATCCAAATCACGGCATCGGTTGTTTCATTGATTAAGGAGTTCTTATGCTTAAGATTACAATGTTTTCATCAGCAGATAAGGTCGCTGGTCAAGGCGTTGGCAGTGCATACTTGGAGTTAGTCCACCTGCTGGAAAGCAATTTCCAGGATGAATTCGATATTGCGATCAACAAGTATCGACCATCAACGATTAGCCACTATCACACGATCGATCTGCCGTTTTATTTTTCAACCTTTTCTGCTAAACGGGGACGTAAGATTGGCTACGTTCATTTCTTACCAGAAACGCTAGAGGGGAGTTTGAAGATTCCCCAACCGTTTCGGGGAATCTTCTACCGGTACGTCATCGCTTTCTATAAGCGAATGGACCACCTGGTAGTTGTTAACCCTTCGTTTATCGATAAACTAGTGGCTTACGGGATTCCGCGTGAGAAGATCAGCTATATTCCTAATTTTGTTGACAGTGACCGCTTCCACCCCGTAACGGCAGATGAGAAGCGGACCCTGCGCGACAAGTACCATTTGCCTCAGGATCGTTTTGTCGTTTTTGGCAGTGGACAGGTTCAGGAACGTAAGGGCGTACCAGACTTCATTCAACTAGCGCGGCAAAATGAGGATGTGCAGTTTGTCTGGGCCGGGGGCTTTTCCTTTGGTCGGTTGACGGATGGTTACCGTGAGCTTAAGCAAGTGGTCGATAATCCACCGGCTAACCTGCGCTTCACGGGGATCGTCTCCCGTGACGAGATTGCTGAATTAAACGGGGCGGCGGATCTCTTTTTGCTACCGTCATATAACGAACTGTTTCCGATGTCGGTCCTAGAGGCATTTAGTTGTGGTAATGCAGTAATGTTGCGGGACCTGGACCTCTATCATTCAATTATCGATGGTGATTATGAACCAGCAGAAAATCTTGACGAGATGCAGATGAAATTGACGCTGTTACGTAATGATCCAGCCCGACTGGCCCATTGGCAGCATCAGGCCCATTTGGCTGCGCAGCGCTACTCTAAGGAGCACTTAGCGCACGTCTGGCATGATTTCTACTGCCAACAAGCACAGGAGGAACAGGCTCGTGAATAGACGAAATTGGTTAGTTCTCATCCTGATGATGTTAATCGGGGTGGGGATCATTGGTTATTCTCTTCGGACGGTCAATCTCCGCCTGTTGGTTCAAGAGGTCAACACCCTGAACTGGGGATGGATGCTAGTTGCTTTCCTCTGCATATGTCTTTATCTGGGACTGGAAGGGGTAGTGGTGAAGATCTTTATGAAAGATCGTCACCGTGATTTCACCTGGAAAGATTCATTACGTCTCCCGCCAATTGAACAACTTTTTAACGGGATTACGCCATTTTCGACAGGGGGACAACCCGCTCAATTGGTGGCAATGCTGCAATCAGGTGTTGACGGTGGGCGAGCGAGCTCAGTCCTGCTGATGAAGTTTGTGGTTTTTCAAGCAATGATTGTTATCAACTTCATCATTAGCCTCATGATTGGTTTTCACTATATTGAGGAGAAACTGCATGCATTGGCGATCCTCGTTGTGTTGGGCTTCCTGATCCACCTGGCAGTAATTGTCGGTCTATTGATGGTGATGTACTGGTATCGCTTTACGAAGAAGGCAATGAACCTCTTGATTCGACCAGTGGCGATCTTTATTAAGCCAGCGCGCTATGAAAAGATGAAGATGCGCCTAAATGAGATGGTTGATTCCTTTTATCAAGAGAGTCTGAAGATGAAGAGTGAGTATCGAATGATGGGACGCGTCTGCATTGTTACCTTACTCCAGCTCTTCTTTTACTACATGATTCCGTATTTCATCATGTTGGCGTTAGGTATTCACCACATTAATTTTGTCATGGTGGTAAGCCTCCATGTTTTGATCTTTATGATCATTTCACTTTTTCCTATTCCTGGTGGGGCTGGAGGTGCCGAATACAGTTTCTCAGTCCTATTTGCTAGCTTCGTTCATTCCAATACCAAGTTGGTCTTGGCGATGATTTTGTGGCGCTTGATCACTTACTACTTTGGTATGGTGGCAGGGATGATTGCCTTGATGATTAAACCGGATAAAGTTGAAACGGAATAAAACAGTCGTCGAAGTGTTCTAAAAGAATGCTTCGACTTTTTTGATGGGCAAATTGGTCGAAGCGTGTTAGGGTAGAACATAGTAATGATTTGAGGAGAGGTTGTAATGGCTGCTTCACAGTTAGTGCAGATTATTCGACGATTAGACGCAATGCGCAATGACCATACCGGAAACCGACAGCGGCGAACATTTGAACAGTTCGGAATACCGGTGTGTGAGGTAACTTATATTCGTGATCGCGATGAGTTTATTTACGTCCGCTTTCGACCACATGAACGCTTCCGCTTTGATGATCTTGACTTGGCGGCAATCGAAGTATTCAATTGTCTTTATGACTTTCGGAATACTTTCTGATTTTTTAAAAAAAGGTATTGACGAATTGTCGACAGGTTGGTATATTATTACTTGCTGTTACGGAGCAGCGATTGTTGAGAATCTTCAGCAATTACTTCTTCAAAATAGTTGTTGACAATGATTGATTGATTTGTTAACATAATAAAGTTGTCTCGTGAGTTATATGAGATCACATCAATTGATTTCTTAATTAAAAAAGTTCTTGACTTTGAAATTAAGAAATGTTAAACTTAAGAAGTTATGTTTAACAACTTGGTAGACCTTTGAAAAC
>DBOT01000034.1:8029-11268 GCA_002299975.1 Lactobacillaceae bacterium UBA639 | reverse complement strand
AGTTTTAACCAATTATCTTTAATATTCATATTCTGTCACCCCTTACTTACTAGCGTACACCATTTAGACGATCTGGTACCAACTTACTCCATGATTGACTTGGTGGTGCGGGCCAACTGTTCGATTGTCTGTTGCCCCGTGGTCATGCTGTTATTATTATCGGTGTAGACAGCAATGGTATAGCTGGTTCCGTTATTGTTCTTGATGTAACCGATACTGTTGACAATCCAGTCATCAGAACCGTAGCTAAGCCAACCGTTCTTAATGGCAAAGTTATCACTACCTGCCGAAATCCCCCAGGCCTGATCGGATTCCACATTACTCATCAAATTGCGGATGGTGGATCGTTCCTGGCTGCTAAGCAGTTTGGATTGGTAGAAGATATTATTGAGAAGCTTAATCTGGTCGGCGGGAGTGGTGGTGGTTAACCCCCAGCTCTTGTGGGCTACCGAGTCCTTCATTCCAAACTTATTGAACGTCTCCTGCAGTCCTTCCTGCCCACCCAGCTCATCGAATAGGGTGGTCGTGGCATCGTTATCACTTTGCTCAATCATCTCTTTAGCAAGTGACAATTGATTACTACTCAACGGTGACTGCTGTTTGAGTAATAGTCCGGCCAGAATGCTGACCTTGACGGTGCTGGCGGTGTGGAACTTATGCTTAGGCGCATTAGTGGACGTATAGGTACGGTGTGTTTTTGGCGAGTAAACGGCTATCGCCACGTTATCGCTTGAAGTATAAACAATCTTATTCCAATTAGTCTTGAGCCGGGCACCAGTTGACAGAAAGTGGTGGAGGCCGAAAATAACAACCAAGACGAGGAGAATAATTAAGATCCACCGTGGCCGTCGACGATGGATATGTTGCTCACGCTGCATGATGCAGGCTCCCTTCTTTAATGATGTGCATACCTTACTAATCATACTTGTGAAATTACAAAAAGAAAATATATTTGCGGTGAATTTAACCAATAGTTTGAGAATTTGCTTGAATATTTAACAAAGTTCATTGATAATTCATTTTTAGAGTTTATCCTATTTAAGGAAGAAAATTAGGAAGGAATATCTCATGAGAAGATTTGGTCGTAAGTTGATTCGCTGCATATTATTGGTTCTGGCATTGAACCTGAGCCTGGTTAGCTTCACAAGCCAAGCTAAGGCCAGTGACAACACCTTTTACGATATGAAAGCCCGCGCGGCCTACGCCATTGATGCCCAGACGGGACAGGTTCTTTACCAGAAGAATGCTAAGAAGACCTATCCGATCGCCTCACTGACCAAGATTTTGACCCTGGCAGTGATTGAGCAGGATATTAAAGAACATAAGCTTAGTTGGGATCAGAAGATCAAGGTGACTCCAGCAGTGGCCAAGGTGGCGAATGACTGGCATTTTTCGAATGTCCAGTTGAATGCTGGGGAGCAGTACTCAGTGCGGCAGTTAGTTGAATCCATGATGCTCGTATCAGCTGATGGGAGTACTGAGGCCCTAGCACTGGCGGATGCCGGGAGCACGGCTGCCTTTAACCGCAAGATGCAGGCGGTGGCTAAGAAGGCCGGGGTTACAGACGCCAAAATCTATAACATGATCGGTCTGCCTAATAGTAGTCTGGGTACGCACCGGCTTAAGAATGTCGACAAGGATGCTGAAAATGAGATGTCTGCTAAGGACTTGGCCCTGGTTTCGAAGTACGTTATCAATAAGTATCCAGAAACCCTGAAGATTACTAAGAAGAAATTTGCTAACTTTGATGTTACCGCTGGTCAACAGTACCAGATGGTCAATATTAACGCCCTTCTTCCCCAGAATGGCTACGCTCCTAAGGATTGGGAGATTGACGGTCTGAAGACGGGAAATACGGACGCAGCCGGCAAGTGCATCGTAACGACGGGAACCTATGCTGGACACCGCGTTATCTTAGTGGCTTTGCACACTAAGGGCGATTGGAATAATCAGTCCAAGATGCAAAAGGAGTTCTATGAAGCGCTAGCCGCTAACTATCAACCAGTGGCTTTGAATAAGATTACGGATTTACCAAAGCAGGTTCAACGGGCACGGGTGGTTCACGCCAAAAAGCAACGGTATGTGCGCCTGCAATTAGCTAAGCCCCAGTGGGTCTGGGTAAGAAAGGGTGAGTATTGGCCTGCTACCAAGCCAAAATTTGTCCCTGCTACTGCCAAGCAGTCGGTTACCGGCAGGCTGAAGGCCCCGTTGAAAAAGGGGCAGTCGGTCGGGCATGTTGAGTTGCAAATTCAGGGGATGCCAGCAGTGAAGGTCCCGGTTACTAGCAGCCAAACCGTTGCCGTTCGGTCATTCTGGAACTAAAGTAATAACCTTATCATGGTGCTTGTCACGGTGATAAGGTTATTTATTTTATATACACATGATAACTTTTACATTTGTTATGAAATTTTATGGTTGAATAATATTTCTCAGGATTGTGAAAAAGCGAATTTATATACTGCTGAATGGGAAGTAAAACCTAGTATTATCACCGTGAATGTATATGGTATACGCTAAATTGTCTTGTCGTTGACTATTTAATTGATTCTGTCCAGAAGCAATGGTATCTTAACAGTGTGACTGAAAGCGTTACCATTAGGGAGGTAATAACGATGATAAACCGCTTCAAGTGTTTAGTAGGACTGGCGACGTTTGGCATGGTAATGGGGACTGTCAGCACAGCCAGTGCTTGTACCACGGTTCTTGTTGGTAAGAAGGCTAGTACGGATGGTTCCACGATGATCGCGCGGAACGAAGATGCCGATACGGCCTGGGCCAAGCATTACATTTTCCATGCTGCCAACAGCAATGGCCCAACTCAATATGAGTCTAAAGACAACCACTTCACGATTGACCTGCCAGCTGACCAGCAGCGCTATACAAGTACGCCGGACTGGCAGCAGGTAGATGGCCAGGACCAATTTGGTGAAGACGGGATCAACGGTAGCAACGTTGCAATGAGTGCCACCGAGTCCGGAACCACCAATAAGAAGGCCCAAAAGGCTGATCCGTTTGTTAAGAACGGCTTGGAAGAGCAATCTATGCTGGATGTTGTTTTGCCGTACGTTCACTCCGCTCGTGGTGGGGTTGAGCGTCTTGGTCACATTATTGAGACCAAGGGTTCCGCTGAAAACAATGGGGTAATCTTCAGTGACAAGAACTCCATCTGGTACATGGAAATTGTCTCCGGTCACCACTGGGCAGCGGTCCGGGTACCAAACGACAAGTACGCGGTTATT
>DBOT01000034.1:0-7929 GCA_002299975.1 Lactobacillaceae bacterium UBA639 | reverse complement strand
TTAACAGCCACCAGGTTAACTTTGCCGAAGCCTTCGGGACGAATAACAAGGAAGATGCTACTTACAACCGGCCACGGGTATGGGATGGTCAACGAATCCTGACTCCAAGTAAGAAGCAGTCGATTGACCAGAAGCACTTCACGATGTTCATGAAGCCTGACAAGAAGATCTCTGTTGCCAAAGTTCAGAAGGTCCTGAGTTCTCACTTTAATGGCACCAAGTACGACAGCAACGGTAAGTGGGTTGGCGGTTACCGGCCAATCAACGTGCCAACGGATGTTGAATCTCACGTTCTGCAAATCCGTAACAATGTGCCAAGCGACATCGCCGGGATCCAATGGTTAGCAATGGCTTCACCAGCCACGAGCGTTTACGTACCGTTCTACACAAACATCACTAATACCCCTGCTAACTACCAGAAGGGGACCGATAAGCCAGATAACACCTCTGCTTACTGGACTTACAAGATGACGCGGGTACTGACCGACCCATACAAGAACAAGCTGATCAACAAGGATGTTGTGCCTGTTCAAAAGCGGGTTCAAAAGAAGCTTGACCAGAACCTGGCCCAGTCTGATAAGCAGGCTGAATCGCTGCCGAGCGATCAGGTTGCTGACTATCTGACGCAATGCAACCAGCAGAATGCTGACTATGCTCAGAACGCCTTCAAGAAGTTGAATCAGAAACTGACGGTGGATGCAACGCGGCAGACCAAGATTGTTCAAGATAAAAACCTTTAATACCAATTAAAAAGATCACCAGACCGTTCGTGGCCTGATGATCTTTTTGCATTAAGCCAAAAATAAGCACCCCGGGCTTTTAAGCTAGGGGTGCTTATTTTTAATAGGAGTTGTTTATTGGACAGCTTGATTGGCTATTTTAGTATTCAACGTGCCACTTGATGGTGTACGTCTTTTCTTCGTTTGGCCGCAGGGTGATGTCACCAAATTCTGGGTGGTGTGGGGCATCCGGCAAGGTCTGTGCTTCCATGGCAATACCGAGGTGTGGGTGAACCTGACCGTGGTTGTAAACGGCCTTGTCGTCGGAGTTCATGGTGTACATTACCAGACCATTCCGGTCAGAGTACAATTCCATCTTCCGGCCACTGGCCTTGTCTTCCAGGGTCGCCACCGGCTTAGTCAGACTTGGTTCAACTTCCCAGATATCATCAAAACCGTTTTCCTTGGTGGAAGCCATCTTCTTCAGGGCGTCACCGAGACGGGTTGGCTTTTCAAAGTCAAATGGGGTACCAGCGTTAGCAACCTTTTCCCCGGTTGGAATCTTACCACCATCAACTGCCAGGTGGTACTTGGAGTTGACTTGCAGGGTCAGGTCATCAACCGTCTTGGCATCGGCGTGAGCCATGTTCCAGTAGGTGTGGTTAGTTGGGTTGAAGATGGTGTCTGAGTCCGTCGTAGCAGCAAACTTCAGGGTCAGATTATCACTGTCGTCAAGCGTGTAGGTAGCGGTGACGTGGATGGTGCCCGGGAAGGTGTCATCCTTTTCACTCAGCGTCAGACTAAGGGTGATCGAAGCGTGGTCATCGCTGACGTCGGTACTGTCAACATGCCAAATGTGGTTGTAGAAACCATTGGTACCACCGTGCAGGGTGTTTTCACCTTCGTTTTGTTCCAGCTTGAAATCCTTACCGAAGACCTTGAACTCGCCATGAGCGATCCGGCCGGCAACCCGACCGATCAGCCGGTTGGTGCAGAAGCCGTTGTTGGTAAATTCGTCCAGGTTTTCTGAAGTCAGCACCATGTCGGCCTTCCCACCATCCTTGGTTGGAACCTTGAATGATTGGAGTAGTCCGGCAAAGTCCAGAATCCCGGCCTGAACACCGTTATCGTTGGTTAAAACATACTTAGTAACTGGTTCACCCTTGAAATGTCCAAATGGAACCCGTGCAATATCCATTATCAAAAACCTCCTTGAAAAGTAAGCGCTTTAAACTACACTTATTATTTTAGCACACTTTTTATTGTCATGTGCAACCGTTTGCACGACTAATAACCTTTTTGACAGGTCCGGGACTAACCATTTAAAATCATCATTAGTAATAACTAAGTGAGGGCGATGAAGATGGCAAAATTTAATTGGGATAAATTTAAGGAGGCCTGCGGGCGTAATTTCATGGATTTCCTGGGAATTTTTGCGGCTGAAGACCGGTTTATCCACGAACACAAGCATAAGAGTAGCCGGATTGCTGAGCAGGGTCGTTATGGGGATAATGATGAGCAGGATAGCGAAAAATAAAACGACGATGACTGAAACTTCATTTTCAGTCGTCGTCGTTTTTTAATCTGGTTTACTTTTCAATATGTTTCTTGAATACTTGGTAGTCCTGGTCAACTTGGTCGGCGTAGTGTAAAGCCCAATCGGCCAATCCCTGGTCGAGCGACTTTTGGTGACGCAGGTATCCCCGCAGCATTGGGGAGGTTGGACTTTGCGCGTGGGCCATTGCCAGGCAGAAGGCACAGGTCTGGCAGTACAGTTGGTAGCTAGCAAAGTCCAGCTTATCAATCTTAATGGACTCCTTCATGTCCCGGAACTGGCGGACATAGTAGCTGCGCTTGCCAAACTTGGTACTGGCCAGGAAGGGATCAGAGGTTGATTGCAGGACCCGCTGAGCCGTAACAATCCGTCGGCCAGCCATCAGTCCGTTGTCGATCGCCTGTTGAACCTGAAGGGTGAGGAGGTTGTAACGCAATGGCATGGCTTCCTTGATCTGGAGGACCAGGTGGCTGCCGTCAATCCCGGTCAAGAGGATTAAGAAGCAACGGGTCCCGAAGCTGCCCACCCCGACACTGTAGCGGATGATGTCGGTGATGTGGAAGTTGGCCAGGTAGACTTTGATGTCTTGCCGGACGTTCTCCCGGTACTGCTCATAACCAGCGACGACGGCCTGGTATTCTTCATCACTGAGGTGCTTAGCACGCGGCGGGTTATCCCGGAAGATCAACTGGCCGCGGTCATTGATCGTCCCCATCTTGCGGATGATTTCCTCGGAGTTGCTGTGCTGACTCTTCTTGATGATGTTTTGCAGGACCTTCTCCATCTGCTCAGGAGTGTCACCGTCGCCGAGTTTATGGATGTTATCGATCATGTCGTGAATCTCGAAGGAATAGTAGAAGACCGCCGAGAGCGGCAGCTTATTGGCGTTCTTAATGGCGTGCCGGTAGGTCTTAGTGGTCAGTTCAAGGAGTTGCTGCAGGTTGCTTTTTTCGAAGCCGTTCTCTTCACCGGCCAGCTCAATGCTGACGAGAAGGCGCTTGAGATCACTTTCCCAGTTACCGATCCGGGCCTCATCGAAGTCGTTGAGGCCGAAGAGCAGTTTCCGCTCAGGTGAGGCATAGAAACCGAAGTTATTTACGTGAGCGTCCCCACAGATGACGACGGGCATGTTACTCTGGTGCTGCTGCTTGAGGTCTTGCTCCATCAGTTCGGCCGTCCCCCGGAAGAAGGCAAAGCGGCTGGCCAGCATCCGTTGGTGACGCAGCGGGAGCAGTTCGGGGATCATCTTGGCCTCGGTCTGCTTAATGGCAGCGACCGGGTCACGGTGAACCGGGACAAAGGTACTCAGTTCTTCACTGGGAACCTCCTTTTGGTGTTGCTTACCGGCCTGCTCAAGCTCGGACTTACTCTTGTTAATTTTGATTCTTTTTAAGTCGAAAATGTCTAATTGTTGGTCCATGTCAATGTTTCCTCTTTTGCTTGAAATTGCTGATTAACCTCATTTTAATAAATTTTATAAGTTTGTAAATATCGGTTTGTGTTCGCCCGTTAACTCTGTCACAATTGTATTAGAAAATAAATTTAAGAGGAGCTGATAGTGTGATTATTACCGTTGAAAATTCGGTCGCTCAAAACTTGCATGTTAATCCCCAGATGATTAACGATTTGAGCCTGACAAGTCCAGAAGCATGGTCAGTCCGCACCAGTGGAGACTTCATGATCATCATGAACAATTTACTGGCGCTACCGGTGATTGTCCGCCATCCGCAACGCTTCAACAATTCTCGGTCATTCATTACGGCTTTCAAGCAGGAGTTCCTGCACCTGATGGAACAGATCCCTATTCCGCACGCTAAGGTTCGGATGGTCCGTGATGCCCAATTTCAGGATGTCCGCTTTACTAGCCAGCAGGCGGATTCGGCACCGTTGCACCTGCAGACCTATCAGAATGCCCTGACTGGTCCTAACGCCACAATCGATTGGGACAGTCATCCCAGTACGGTGGAACTGGCCCTCCAGCTTGCCAACCAGACTGAGCTGTATGATCCCGATACAGATGAGACGATTCCAGTCCTGGAGCTCTTCGCTAACTACGTGATGAAAAACTTCTCCTTGCCAGCTCACCCCACTTTAAACGAGCACAACCGCAACTACCGTTATCATAGCGGTTCGCTGAATGACGTGATGAATGCCGTCGCGGTGGATGAACGGTTGCTTAAGGACTATCAGCAGTACCTACAGAATCGGGGTAAGAGTGACCAGGTGATTGATCGGGACATCGATACTGCAGACGACTACTTCAGTTTCTGTGATGGCTATGAGAAGACAATTTTTGATGACCTCGCCCTGGTTTATAACTACCTGATCCAGTATGAAGCGGCAACGGCAACGCGCATGACGGCTACCCAGTTACGTGATAAGTGTGTTGCCTTGCGTGAGCTGGGACGGTTCATGCGTTACCAGCGGCTCTTCTCTGCAGCAGACTTTGACCAGTTTGTTCAGGCAATCAGCCAAGGGGCCAATGATCTGGTTACTACTGATCAGAATTACTACTTCCAGCGTCTATTGCGTAACGTTCAGAACCAGGTTCAGGATCAACGGGATGCCCTGACGGTGGTCCGTCATCGCAGTCATCAACGCTATCAGCTGACGGTGACCCTGGCTGATTATCAGCCCGCGATGTGGCGCCAGCTTGACCTCAGTGGCGATACCCGTCTGGATGGCCTATGCTATCTGATCCTGGCTAGCTTTGGGGCCAAGGGCAGACACCTCTTTGATCTTCAGGATCAGAAACATAACTATCAATTACCGATTTTTGACAGTGGCCTCGGTGCCCAGGAAAATCTGCTGGCCCACTGGCTTGGTGAATATCAAGTCGGCGATGAGCTCCTTTTGACCTATGACTTTGGCGATAACTGGCATTTCAAGATCAAAATCGATAAGGCTACTACTGAATCGCGGCTACGGACAACCGGGCCCGCCAAGTTACTTGCTGGCAGTGGCCGTGGCATCATCGACGACATTGGTGGGGTCGCCGGACTGACCGATGTTGCTAAGGATGACCCCGCCATTGATCGGCCACTTAACGTTAATAAAGAACAGGTGACTTGGGTGAAACGGGCTGAACAACTCAGGCGGCACTACCGTTAGTCAAATGTCGTTTTCTTCACAAACTCACGAAAAGGTTTACAATGAAGTTGTAAGTTCAATTAAGTGAGGCTGATAGACATGGAAACGCAAATTGATGATTTACCAAAGACGATGCGGGCCTGGGCAGTTACTACCCCGGGACCGATCGATGGTGACCGGGCACCGCTCAAGATGGTTGAGAAGCCCGTGCCAACTCCTGGGCGGGGTGAGGTCCTGGTCAAGGTTTTGACCTGTGGGGTTTGCCACACTGACCTGCACGTAACTGAGGGGGACCTGCCCGTTCACAAGGAACACGTCACCCCTGGTCACGAGATCGTCGGTAAGGTGGTTGCCCAGGGACCTGAAACCCAGCGCTTTAGTTTGGGTGAACGGATCGGGATTCCGTGGTTCCGGCATGCCTGTGGGGTTTGTAAGTTCTGCCGGTCCGGCCACGAGAACCTCTGTCCCCACTCTGTCTACACCGGCTGGGACCATGACGGTGGATATGCCGAGTACGTAACGGTCCCAGAAGGCTTTGCTTACCGGATCCCCGAGAAGTTTGATTCGCTGGAGGCCGCTCCATTGCTCTGTGCCGGAATTATCGGCTACCGGGCCTTTGAACGGGCCAACGTTCCAGCTGGTGGTCGTCTCGGCCTGTACGGCTTTGGTGGTTCGGCCCACATCACGGCCCAGATTGCCATGGCCCAGGGGATTGAGGTTCACGTCTTTACCCGGGGCGCCGATGCCCGGAAGTTTGCCCTCCAACTCGGTTGTGCCTCAGCTCATGGTGCCTATGATCTTTCTGATGTACCGTTGGATTCCTCAATTATTTTTGCCCCAGTTGGTGACATTGTTCTGCCAGCAATGGCCAGTCTAATCCCCGGTGGGACCCTGGCCCTGGCTGGAATCCACATGACTGATGTTCCCGCTTTGAATTATCAGAAGCACCTCTTCCACGAGAAGACAATCACCAGTGTGGAGAGTAACACCCGGCGTGATGGCGAAGAGTTCCTGACCCTAGCTGATCGGCTGAATATTCGCCCTGAGGTTCATGAATACCCGTTTGAAAAGGCTGACGAAGCACTGAAGTATGTCAAGCGCGGTGATATCAAGGGTGCCTGCGTATTACGGATTAGCCATGATGAATAGCTGATGATATACTAGATGGCATCATAATTGAAATGAGGGAAGAAAATGGATTATCCACAATTAGACCTGGCAAAGGCACAGGGACCAAAAGCAATCATTAAGACCAACAAGGGGACAATTGAAGTGCAGCTCTTTGAAAAGCTGGCTGCAAAGACGGTTAAGAACTTTGTCGAGCTGGCTAAGAAGGGTTACTACGATGGGGTAACTTTCCACCGGGTTATTCCGGACTTCATGATCCAGGGTGGTGACCCAACTGGTACTGGCCGTGGTGGCGAGAGTATCTACGGCCACCCGTTTGAGGATGAATTTTCTGAACAATTATTCAACTTCAATGGGGCCCTCTCAATGGCCAACGCCGGTCCTAACACCAATGGTAGTCAGTTCTTCATCGTCTCAAATGAGCACGTTCCGGCCAACATGATTGACCAGATGAAGATGGTCGGTTATCCACAGGAAGTCATCGACCACTACAAAGAGAACGGTGGAACGCCATGGCTTGACCACCGCCACACTGTCTTTGGTCAAGTGATCAAGGGGATGGATGTCGTTCAGGCCATCAGTAAGGTTGAACGTGACCAGATGGATAAGCCAAAGGATGACGTTGTGATGGAAAAGGTCACAATTGAATAGTTATCAACAAATTAAGCCGCCGCAGGAGAAAACTTGCGGCGGCTTTTGTTATACCTGATATTAGTGATTGTTGGTAAGCAGGTCCCACAATTCCTGTTTACGTGGG
The DNA here is from genome assembly GCA_002299975.1 of Lactobacillaceae bacterium UBA639. Classification (GTDB taxonomy): domain Bacteria; phylum Bacillota; class Bacilli; order Lactobacillales; family Lactobacillaceae; genus Limosilactobacillus. Next base: position 680 of record DBOT01000034.1, on the reverse strand, counting down.
GTTAGTTCCTCCGTTTCACGCATGGCCACGGAGAGGTGGAAGATTGGCTGGTCAGGGCCGCTGAGGGCGAGCTGTTTAAGGTTATCCCCATTTCCCACCGCGAGACTCGTCAGAAAGGTGATCCCGAGGTTTTCACTGACCATCGCCTTGATGACGTGGATGTCCGCCGTGCGGTAGAGAATGTGCGGCCGGAAGTGAGCCCGACGACACATTTGCTTGAAGGCTTGGTCATGGAAAAATTCAGTATCGGGGATGATGAACTGTTCGTTGCGCAGACTAGCAAAATCAACCGTGGACTGTTTGGCCAAGGGGTGGTTGGCGCCGACAATGACCTGGAAGGGGAAGCGGGCCAGCTCTTGGGCCTTTAAACGGGCCTCTTTGAGTGGTGATAGTGAACCGAGCAGGGCCATGTCGAGGTCGCCATGCTGGAGCATCTTCAGTAATTCCTTGGAGCCGTGCTCGTATGTCTCAAGGTCCGGCATCAGCTGGTGGCGCATCAGGCGGGGCGTCAGTGGCGGAAAGTAGTAGTTACCAATAATTGGTGGCAGGCCAAAACGAATCTTGGTGGAGTTGGCCCGGTCGATCTCCTTCTTGGCAATCTGGACTTCGTTTAAGATTAGGTCGACATGGTTGGCAAATTGTTGGCCAGTGGCGGTGACGTGGAGCTCCCGGTGGACATG
>DBOT01000068.1:7174-7351 GCA_002299975.1 Lactobacillaceae bacterium UBA639 | reverse complement strand
TTGATTAATCGCTGAAAACGAACTTGAAATTATGAGATAACTGTGGTATGTTTCTATGGTATGCTATTCGACATACTGTGGGAGAGGTAAATTTTCTGCCTCATCATGACCACAACACGGACTAAGGAGGTTTTGTCTCGTGGCAAAGAAAGTAGCTAACATTGTCAAGTTGCAAAT
>DBOT01000068.1:0-7066 GCA_002299975.1 Lactobacillaceae bacterium UBA639 | reverse complement strand
GGACTGCAGACCAAAAGGGTATGCTGATCCCAGTTGTAATTACCGTTTACGAGGACCGTTCATTTGACTTCATTACTAAGACGCCACCTGCTGCTGTCTTACTAAAGAAGGCCGCTGGTGTTGAACACGGTTCCGGTGAACCTAACACGAAGAAGGTTGCTTCTGTAACCAAGGATCAAGTTAAGGAAATCGCCGAAACTAAGATGCAAGATCTAAACGCAGCTGACGTAGAAGCAGCTATGCGCATGATTGAAGGTACTGCACGCAGCATGGGCTTCACTGTTGAAGACTAGTTGTTAAGCAGTCCGGACGTATTATCAAAGTAATACGTCTCCGTGGGAGGTATTAACTCCGCTAGACCACATTTGCAAGGAGGAAAACACAAGATGGCTAAGAATCGTGGTAAGAAGTACCAAGACGCGCTTAAAAAGGTTGACAGCAAGAAGGAATACGCTGTTAACGACGCGGTTCAATTAGTAAAAGATATTGACTTTGCTAACTTTGACTCAACTGTTGAAGTTGCATTTAACTTAAACGTTGACACTAAGCAAGCTGACCAACAATTACGTGGTGCCGTTGTTTTGCCAAACGGTACTGGTAAGGACCAAACCGTTATCGTATTTGCTGAAGGTGAAAACGCCAAGGCTGCCCAAGACGCTGGTGCTGACTTTGTTGGCTCCGACGACCTGGTTGAAAAGATTCAAGACGGCTGGCTCGACTTTGACGTTGCCATTGCTACGCCAAACATGATGCCTAAGGTTGGTCGTTTGGGTCGGATCCTTGGACCTAAGGGCTTAATGCCAAACCCAAAGACTGGTACGGTTACGATGGACGTTGCCAAGGCTGTTTCTGACGCCAAGGCTGGTCAAGTTACCTACCGGACTGACCGTGATGGTAACGTTGCTGTACCATTCGGTAAGGTATCCTTCGACACTGACAAGCTGGTTGAAAACCTGAAGACGTTGGAAGACATCGTTGTTAAGGCTCGTCCTGCTTCAGTACGTGGGACTTACATCAAGCACGCTTCAATCGCCTCAACTTTTGGCCCAAGCGTTACGCTTGATTTAGCTTCATTCTAATTAAATATTAGGTGAAATAAAGCCGCGAGTTTTTGACTCGTGGCTTTTTTGTTTTGCTAAAATTAATGTGAGGTGAAAACATTATGCAAGTGCGTGAAATCAACATTCCGTTTGGCAAGTACCATACCTACTGTCGGATCGTGGGGCCGGCAAGTGATCGCCCGCCGATCCTCCTGCTGCACGGGGGACCGGGTTCAACCCACAACTACTTTGAGCTCCTGGACGACCTGGCTAACCGGGCCGGGCGGCAGCTGATCATGTACGACCAGCTCGGTTGTGGTCGGTCTTCCATCCCCGACGACCACCCAGAGTTATACACCGCTAAAAATTGGGTAGCGGAGCTGGAGAACTTGCGTCACTACCTGCAGCTCGACCAGGCATATCTGCTAGGCCAGTCATGGGGTGGCATGTTGGCGATCATCTACCTGTGTGACTACCATCCCCAGGGCATCCAGGGCGTGATCCTCTCCAGTACCCTCTCCTCAGCCCGGTTGTGGGCCAGCGAGCTTTACCGGTTGATTAAGTTCATGCCAGAAAAGGACCAGGCGGCAATCCGTCATGCAGAGGAGACGAGTGACTTCACCGATCCAGCCTATCAGCGGGCCAACGCGGCCTTCATGGAGCTCCATGCGGCCGGTCGGGTGACGGCCCAATCACCCGAACCCCTGCGACGGGATAAGCAGGGTGGGGACCAAGCCTACCTGACGGCCTGGGGCCCGAACGAGTACAATCCGCTGGGCAACCTCCGTGATTACGAATACACAGCGAAACTTGCGCAGATTACGGCACCGGCCCTAGTGATTGACGGGACCAACGACCTCTGCACACCATTGGTCGCCAAGACGATGTACGACCACCTGCCGAACGCCCGCTGGAAACTGTTTCAAGGTGCCCGCCACATGGTCTTCGCGGAGCAGACTACGGCCTATGAACAGACGGTCACGGATTGGCTGATAACGGTAGAAAAGTAAAATTAGTCCTTAACAAGTAGGCAGGGATGGTGTATACTGCTAAACAACATCTGATTATTAAAATCAGATTAAAAAATTAAATTTTGAGGAGTGACGACAATGACACAATTTAAATTTTCAAAGCGTGTCCCAGCGGATGGAACGGATGCGGTTGGTGCAATTCTACAAGCAGCGGCGGATCCGCAGATTATTTCCTTTGCTGGTGGATTGCCGGCACCCGAATTGTTCCCGGTCGAGGCGATGAAGGCGGCGGTGGACAAGGTCTTCACCACGCACGGCCAGGAAGCCATGCAGTACGGGGCAGCCAAAGGGGTGACCGCCCTGCGTGAGTTAATCCAAAAGCATGTTAAGGAAAAGGAAGACGTGGACGCTGTACTAGACAATGTCCTAGTAACGACCGGTTCTGAACAGGTGCTGGACCTGGTCGGTAAGGCCTTCATCAATCCTGGTGACACCGTCTTGGTTGAGCAGCCAACCTACCTGTGTGCCCTCGACGTGTTTAAGACCTATGGCGCTAACTTTGCCGGGGTCGAAATGGACGAGCAGGGGATGAAGATGGATGCCTTGGAAGAGGCCCTGAAGTCCCATCCAAACACAAAACTGATCTACACGGTGCCAAACTTCCAGAACCCGACTGGTCGAACGATGGCGGCCGACCGTCGTAAGAAGTTGGCTGAATTAGCTGCTAAGTATGACGTCTACGTTCTGGAAGACAATCCATACGGGGAGATTCGTTTTGCCGGCCAACATGTGCCGGCTGTAAAGTCCTTTGACAAGACGGGACACGTCTTCTACATGAGTACCTTCTCCAAGACCCTGGCGCCTGGTTTCCGGTTGGGCTGGGTCGTTGCCGATAAGACCGTGGTCGACAAGCTGACTGTCCTGAAGCAGTCGGCTGACCTGCACACTGATAACCTGGTCCAGTATGCGGTCGCTCAATTCTTTGCCGACAATGACGTTGACGCCCACGTCAAGGAGATCAGCGACCTCTACGGTAAGCGTAAGCAGCTGATGGTTGATGGGATCAAGAAGTACTTCCCAGCCGGGGTCAAGTACACCGATCCTGAAGGTGGGATGTTCCTCTGGGTTGAGGTACCAGGAGTAGATGATACCGTGGCCCTCTTCAAGGAATGCCTGAAGCACAACGTGGCCTTCGTACCCGGGGATCCATTCTTTGCTAGCAAGGCTCAGCCCGGGACCTTCCGTCTGAACTACTCCAATGCCCAAGAAGATAAGATTAAAGCAGGGATGAAGCAACTCGGGGCCGCCCTCCAGGAAGCCGTTGCTAAATAATAATTGATACTGATGAAAATCTCCTAAGGGATGCAGCAGGATTTGATCTTGCGGCATCCCTTTTTTGGTTATTCAAATAGCAAATGGTTGGGTATCAAGGAAAAGTATTTTATAATCAGGAGTTAGCCGACTATCATATAATAAGTAACTTATCGAAAGAAGGGAAAATTGTGGCAATCCTCAAACAGCTCGGTTGGTTTTTCCGGCAGCAGTGGCGCCAGTACTTCGGCGGGGTGATCGCCCTGATCCTGGTGGCGATCTGTAATGTCATCCCCGCTCGGATCATTGGGAACGTGGTTGACGCCATCAGTGCCCACCGGGTCGTCTTCGGCTGGCTGATGCTCCAGCTGGGCATTATGGTCAGTGCTGCCCTGATCCAGTATTTCCTGCGCTTTGCCTGGCAGAAACTCCTCTATGGTAGTTCCTATGTTCTAGAACGGCAGCTGCGCAGTCAGCTCTTCCATCACTTTATGGTCATGGATCCGAGCTTCTATCAGCGCTGGCGGACGGGTGACCTGATGGCCCACGCCACCAATGATGTCGAAGCGGTCCGGGAGGTGGCCAGTTACGGGATCCTGACGCTGGCAGATTCGGTGATCACCGGGGGTTCGATGATCATTGCGATGGGCGTCTTCGTCAGCTGGCGCCTGACCATCGTTACCCTCCTGCCATTACCGTTATTAGTACTATTGTCCCACCACCTGGGCAATAAGATTCATGATGCCTATGGTCATGCTCAGCAGGCTTTTGGGCGCCTTAACAATAAGACTCAGGAGAGTATCAGTGGAATCAAGGTCGTCCAGTCGCTTGGGGAGGAACAGGCGGACCTGGCGGACTTTCACCACTATGTTCAACGAGCTCTCCATACGAACCTGCGGGCCTACTTTTGGGATGCCCTGTTCAGTCCGGCCACCACATTGATCATGGGGATGGCCTATATCATTGCGATCGGCGTTGGTGGCTGGGCTGTTGGTCAGGGCCAGCTGTCAGTGGGGCAGCTGGTCACGATGATCACCTACCTTGGTGAACTGGTTTGGCCGCTGTTTGCGATCGGGACCTTGTTCAACACCCTGGAACGGGGACGTGCCAGCTATGACCGGATCAACACCTTGCTGGCGGAGAAACCGGCCTGGCTTCCAGCACCCACTGATAAGCCGGTACCAACCGGAACAATGGCGGTCGACATCGATCATTTTGCATACCCAAACGGTGAGGGGGATGTCCTCCATAATGTCTACTTCAAAGTTCCCGCGGGCGCCAAGGTTGGGTTGGTCGGTCCGACGGGGAGTGGTAAGTCAACCCTGCTACGTTTGCTGGTTCGGGACTTTGATCATTACCAGGGGAAGATCACCATTGCTGGCCAAGATATCCGGCAGGTGCCGCTCGACCGTTATCGGCAGCGGGTAGCCTATGTGCCCCAGACGAACTTCCTGTTTTCTGATACGATTGAAAACAATCTGCGCTTTGGTAATCCGACCGCTGATGACCAGCGCCTCCACCAGGTGACGGCGGCAGTCGCGATGGCCGATGAGGTGGCGGTAATGCCTGAACAATACCAGACCACGGTTGGCCAGGACGGGACAAACCTCTCCGGAGGGCAGAAACAACGCCTGGCCCTGGGACGGGCGTTGATGAAGGATACCCAACTGCTAGTGCTCGATGATCCGCTCTCGGCCGTGGATGCCGAGACGGCGGAAAAGATTGAACAGCGCCTGGAGACTGGCAAGCAATCACTGGTCATGGCGACGAGCCGGCTGAGCACAGTTAGTCAACTTGACTGGTTGATTGTGATGGAAAAGGGAACCATCACGGAGCAGGGACGGCCCGCCGAACTCATGGAGCGGCCCGGCTGGTACCGTAATACCCTGCATGAACAGCTACGGCGTAAGAGATTGGAGGATGACCTGAATGGACGAACAAACTAAATTGACCCATCGCCGACAACGGGTTGTTCTGCGGCGGATCTTCCGAGCAGCCCGGCCGTTCTGGTGGCAGTTCACCCTGGCGATCGTGGTGGCCGTAGTCCTCAGTGTAGTTAACCTCCTCTTGCCGCGGTTGATCCAGTTCTACATTGACCACTACCTGCGCCATGGTCCGGTACTCTTGAAGTGGATCATCATGTTTGCCGGGATTTACCTGGGCCTGACGGTTATCCGCGCCCTTCTGCAATTTATCCAGGCCTATAGCTTCGCGGTGGGGGCGGAACGAACTCTGGAGAGCCTGCGGGACCGACTGATTCGCTATATCTACTTCTTGGGGATGCGCTTCTTTGACGAGACCCCGGTCGGTGAGATTGTCTCCCGGGTGACCAATGACACCAAGGCCCTCTATAATTTCTGGAACCTGATCCTGAACCTGGTTGTCGCCTTGACGGGGCTGATCGCATCGTTTGTAGCCATGTACATGGTGAGCCCAATGCTGGCCTGGCTAACCCTGGGCCTGCTGTTGGTGATCGTTCTGTTGGTGCGGTGGTACCAGAAGCTCAGTGTGCCCGTGTACCAGCGGGTCCGAGCGAGCCTCAGCCGGCTGAACACGCGGATCAACGATGCCCTAGGCGGAATTGAAATCATCCAACAGTTCGGCCAGCAACACCGCCTGGCAACGGACTTCGACCAGGAGAACAACCGCTACTTCAGCTACCGCAACCGCCTGATTAACTTTGACTCTTTCCTACTCTACCCAATCGTCAGCCTGATGTTCATTCTGGCGGAGACGGCGACCTTGGGCTACTTCGGCTGGCACAGTGAACACACGATGGTGGCGGCCGGGGTGGTTTATGCCTTCATCGCTTACCAGCAGAACTTCTTCAATCCGCTGACGAGCGTGATGGAAAACCTCGCGACCTTCCAGGAGGGGATCGTGGCTGGTGACCGGATCTTTACCCTGCTGGACCGGCCGTCAACGCAGCCGGTGCAGGGGGATGAACCGCTGCAGATCACGGCCGGGAAGATTGAATTCCGCCACGTGACCTTTGGCTATGATCCCAAGAAGCCGGTCCTCAAGGATATCTCGTTTACGGTCGAACCGGGGCAGATGGTTGCCCTGGTCGGTCACACCGGGAGCGGGAAGAGTTCAATTATCAACTTGCTGATGCGGTTCTATGAGTTTCAGGAGGGCCAGATCCTAATCGATGGTAAAGATATTCGCCGTTATTCTCTGCGTGAGTTGCGTCACCGGCTAGGCCTGGTGGTACAGGAGCCAATTATCTTCTACGGGACGGTGGCTCATAACATCGGGATGTTTACCGATGAACAGGACCTGACGAACATTCGCCAGGCGGCCAAGTTGGTCAACGCTGACGGCTTCATCGAACAACTGCCTCGTAAATATGACACCCTATTGAGTGAGGGTGGAAGTAACCTTTCAACCGGTCAGCGTCAGTTAATCGCCTTTGCCCGGGTGATGGCCCGTCACCCCCGGGTCCTAATCTTAGACGAGGCCACGGCCAGCATCGATTCCCACACTGAGAAAATGATTACGGCCAGCATCAATGAGATGAGTAGGGAGCAGACGACGATCGCCATTGCCCACCGGCTTTCGACCATTCGAAATGCTGATCAGATTCTAGTCCTGCGGGAAGGTCGGATCGTGGAGCGGGGCCGGCATGATGAATTGATGGCCCAGGATGGTTACTATGCTAAGATGGTCCGCCTGCAGGAAGCAGAAAAATAAAAATATCCCTTTACAGAGGTGGGCAGGGCATGTTAAACTAACAAAGTTGAT
>DBOT01000139.1 GCA_002299975.1 Lactobacillaceae bacterium UBA639 | reverse complement strand
TACTTAAGAAGTATTAAAAGCCTGTATATCGACTGCTAACAATCGGTATACAGGCTTTTTCTTCACGGTAAAGCACATGTAGTGAACTTGAACAAAATCAAGTGTAATAGTAATATAATCGGGATTCTTAGTAGCTATAAAGAGGAGTAATTCACAATGAAGAATACAGGAGCACAGCTTCAAGATTTCCTTGATAAGATGCTTAATTCAACGGCCTATCAACGGGGAAATGCAACTGAATATAGTCCTAATAACGTTACTTTTAATTCGGCCTCACCATTGGCAGGAAAAAGGATTGCCTTCCTTGGCTCATTGGTAACTTATGGCTTTGCGGCAAAGGGAAAGTCCTTTGTTGATTATCTACAGGCACGTGATGGTGTACAGGTAACCAAGTCGGCAATCTCTGGAACTACCTTAGCGGGATTAGAAACGGGTGGCTACCTTGACCGCCTCGAACATGATTTCTCGGCAAATAGTCATTATGACCTGTTTGTTTGTCAGCTATCGACTAACGATAATCGTCATGGTAAGGTGTTGGGAAATATTACCCCAAGTGACCAGTGGGATAATTTTGACTGTTCGACGACACTAGGCGCAATTGAGGAGATCTGCCACTACGTCCGTGCGCACTTTGATTGTCCCCTCACTTTCTACACCTGCTTGCAGGATGATCCTGCCGGCCAATATGCAAACTTGATTGCTCAGCTAAAGAAGCTACAAGCAAAGTGGGACTTTACGATTATTGACCTATTTCACAACCAGGGCCTGCTGGCCAGTACAGCAGCTCACCCTAATGCGATGTTTGATGATGTTCACCCCACTCAAGAAGGTTACCTGAAGATTTGGTTACCGGTTTTTGAACGAGAACTAACGGCAATTTTAGCAAGTTAGGGAATATATCCTTTCGAAAAATAACTGAATAGTTGTGGGGACGATAGGCAATAAAAAACGGTAAAGATAAGAATCCTTACCGAATATCATAGAAAGAGGGCGTGAACCACCGACTGTGGTGATTCACGCCCTTTGGCTTTAAGCTATAAGAGTACTAGTATCTGAAAATATCGAGCTTGAGCTTTTTGCTGACCAGCTCCAGGAGGGCTAATCCGGCCACACTGTTTCCTGCCGCATCAAGGGCTGGACTAAAGATACCAATACCGTAGTGGCTCGGAGCGGCCGAGACGAGTCCACCACCGACGCCACTCTTAGTTGGCACCCCAATCTTAACGGAATAGGTACCAGATTCGGTGTAGAGCCCTGTTGTCATCATAACCGACTTGGTATAGGTCGCCGCTTCACTAGAAATAATGCGTTCACCATTCCATGGAGCGACGCCATCGTTAGCCAGAACAGCACCGAGGTTAGCTAAACTCTGACATGTTACCATCATTGAACACTGCTTGAAGTAGGTTTCAAGACTGGTGTCCACGTCATTATTCAAGACACCCTTGGCCTTAAGATAATAGGCTAAGGAACGATTCATATCGCCAGTCCGGAGTTCTGACTGGTAGATCTCATTGTTGAGGGTAATCTCCGGGTCGTTGCAAATCTTACGGCTGAATTCGAAGATCTGCGCAAAGGGTGATTGGCCGTCCTGTTCTTCAATTAGGGAACTGATCAGGATCGCCCCACTGTTAATGAAGGCATTTAGCGGGTGAGTCTCCTTAGTAATCTCCATGTTGAGGACGGTATCGAACGGAAAGCCCGTTTGCCGGGTTCCCACCTCGGCTTCAACCGCAGTGAGTCCTAAGCGTTCAATCGCGTAGAGCAGAGTGATGACCTTAGAAACACTCTCAATGGCAAAGCGGACCTGGGATGCGCCGGCCTCGGCCTTCTTATCGTTGGTAACATCAAAAAGATAGATCCCGAGCTGGTAGGGGTCAACCTTAGCCAGGGCAGGGATGTAAGTTGCCACCTGCCCCTCGTCGATTTTGCCCCAACACTCTTGGATGGCATCATTAAGATTCACGATCATTCCTCCCGATTATGATTAGTAACCTTAATTATATGAAAAAAAGGCATCCTGTCCAGATGCAGGAAACCTTAGGTCGATATTATTTTAACTGTAGGGACTTTACCCAGTTATTTAGGGCAGCAGGGGAGTTTAGAACGTCGCCTTGCTGAAGGTCTAGCTGGTAGCCGTTCTCCTTAACAGTCCGGGCAACATTTGATTGCGACCGGTTGTAACTTGAACTGCTGGAGATTCCAAAGGTAGCCAGGACCTTGCCGTTGAGGTCCAGCTTGTCAATCGTAGCGGCGATTAGACGTGGTGGAATTCCCCACCAGATCGGGTGACCGATAATCACATTATCGTATTGAGCCATGTCAGGTAGGTCGTCTTTGATTGGCACCCGACCGTCGTGTTCCTGCTTTTGTTCAACCGTGGCCCGCGTTGTTTCATCATGCCAGTTAAGATCTGTGGCTGTGTAGGGCTTAACCGGGTGAATCTCGGCAATGTCCGCGCCCAATTGCTTGGCGACTTCCTCGGCTGCCTTCTTAGTAGTTCCGGTAGCGGAATAATAAAGTACAATTGTTTTTGCCATAAGATGGCCTCCTTTGTAGCTTACTTTTTATAAGTATATTATAGAAGATAATGCAGAAGTTGTTAAATGATTTGACATACGGACTACGAATTTAGAATCTAAAAATAAGTCTTGACGGTTTCTGTTATGGTAAGATATAATACATATTGTTGATTTGTTATTCCGGCATAGCTCAGTTGGTAGAGCACCTGACTGTTAATCAGGTTGTCGTCAGTTCGAGTCTGACTGCCGGAGCTACTAAGGCGGCTGGTGAGTTTCTCATCGGCCGTTTTTTTGTTGAATGGGGGATGCTAAATGGATATCTTGTACCTGACGTTGTGTGTGGTCTTCATGGCGATCGGCGTCCAGTTTACTCGAGGAAAATGGCTGCGGTTGCTGGTTGGCCGTGGGGGACAAAGCCAAGAGGAACTCAAGAAGCCTGGCCTGATTATTGCTCCCGGGCTGATCGGTCTTGGCCTAAGCATGTTCTTCTTCGGCTTCTTTAATAGTCGTTCCTGGGATAACATCGGTAATGCGATCTTTATATTGGCAGTTGCCTATCTGGTGGGGACGGTAATCTTGGCTTATATCAAGTTTGGTCGTAGCAAGTGAACAGTCACCGCAAGTCGGGACTGCTTTTATTTTTTAAATAAATTAACTGATAAACTTAATTAAGTTAATTT
>DBOT01000077.1:4132-4351 GCA_002299975.1 Lactobacillaceae bacterium UBA639 | reverse complement strand
CTTCTTTTCAATTAGTGTTAATGATTATAATAATGCATCTTTTACTTAAAAAAGAAAAGTTATCAGTGCAATAATAGCTAGATTCAGCACCGATAACTTTAATAAATTTGGCCTTATGAGAGCAGCTTGGGGTCAATCTGCATCTGACCGTGGTAGTATTTGCGGTCGTGATCACCGATGTGTCGGATGACCTTGGCGGGCACGCCGACAGCCACCACG
>DBOT01000077.1:0-4042 GCA_002299975.1 Lactobacillaceae bacterium UBA639 | reverse complement strand
ATTTTTTCCGATATGGATCGGCAGGTTGAACTGGTAACCCTGCTCGCGTAGTTCCGGCAGAACCGGGTGACCGGCCGAGGCCAGGGTGACGTTGGGTCCCATCATAGTGTGATCGCCGATGTAGACGTAAGTGTCATCGACTACGGTCAGGTTGGAGTTGGCGTAGACGTGGTCACCGAGCATCACGTGTTTCCCACCAAAGTTAGCGTGGAATGGCGGCTCAAAGTAGCAGCCTGTTCCAACCTTACCCAGCATCTCTTTCATCAGTTGTTGCCGCTTGGTGTCCTCAGTGGGCAGGGTCTGGTTGTATTCGTACATCTTCAGCTGTGCCTGCTTTTGCACCTGCAGAATTTTCGGGTCATCGGGGTTGTAAATTTGTTGATCGTGAAGTCCCATCTTGAGATTCTCCCTTCGTTACTATTAAGAATTATTGTAACCGATTCCGCAACTGCAATGTCAAGCGGGTACGAAAAAAGGCGGCCACGGCCGCCTTTTTTGTTTATAATGCTTTAATTGCGTCTTTGATAGGGGTGTTACCGCTGCGCATCATGATGACCTTACCGATGGTGTTGTCGGCGTCCAGGACATCTGCCAAGACCTGGGCAACGTCGGGAATTGGATTGGTGGATTCATCGCCCGGGCCAAAGTTAACCTTTCCGGTGCTGGCCTCTTCGGTTAGAACCGCGGGCTGGATGATCGTGTAGTCCAGGTCAGTGCTTTTGATCAGGTAGTTATCGGCGAAGAATTTAGCGATATTGTAGTCGGTGATGCTGGCCAGGGCCGGGTAGTCAGCCCACTTCTCTGGCTCCAGGGCGTACATCGAACTCAGCATGATGTAGCGCTTGATACCTGCTCGGCTGGCGGCCTGCATGGTCTTGACCGCGCCCATGGCATCAGTTTGGAGGAGATCCTTGCCCCGGGACCCGGCAACGAAGTAAACCGCGTTGCTGCCGGCCATCAGACTGGCAATCTTCGCAATATCCCCGTGCAGGTCAAGGGCGACTGGGGTGACCCCGTCCAGTTTAACAATCTTCTCAGGGTGGCGGGCACCGGCTACGACCTCATTACCGGCAGTGACGAGGTCCTTGATCAATTCAGTTGCGACCCGGCCGGAACCACCGACGATAAATACTTTACTCATTTTAAATTCCTCCCTCATTCAATAAGTCACCTTCATTTTAACTTACCAATGATAAGTAAGAAAGAAAAAGCACTTTTGCCGACGCAATGGGGTAAAGTGAGTTATGATTGATAGTGTAATAGTCATAGTAACGGATTTTTATCAAAGAAGGGATATTCGATGACAGAAGAACGCCACTTAACAAATAAGATGGTTGAACAATATCAAAAAGAATTTCATTCACGGCGGGACGCGGACGTAATCGCCCGGGCCGTCCAGAAGAACGGAATCAAGAACGCCAGTGAGGATCCAGCGGCTAGCCAACGCCTCCACCGGGCCTTCTCCTATGAGATCAAGACGGGGAAGCCATCTAACCAGCGGCACAGTGGACGCTGCTGGTCATTTGCAACCCTGAACACGCTCCGTCACAAGTTTGCGCAGAAGTATAACTTCAAAGACTTTGAATTGTCTCAAAACTACCTGTTCTTCTGGGACCGGATCGAACGGGCTAACATGTACTTCCAAAAGATCATTGAAACGGCCAAGAAGCCACTCCATGATCGGACCGTGGACTTCTACCTCAGCTTTGCCTTGAACGATGGTGGTCAGTGGGCTAATGCGGCCTCCATCATTGAAAAGTACGGGGTAGTTCCGGAATATGTGATGCCTGATACCCACAACACCAAGGACACCAGTGACGTGGCCGAAGTCATGAACTACCTGATGCGCAAGGACGCCCTGGAGCTGCGCCGGATGGTTAACGATGGTGCTGATGAAGACGAACTCAGCAAGGCCCAGGAGCGGATGATGGCCGATGTCTACAAGGTCGCCGCTTACTCCTTCGGTGAACCACCGACGAAGTTTGACCTGGAATACCGGGACGACGATAAGAAGTTCCACCAGGTACTGGGTCTGACCCCACTGAAGTTCTACCGGGAGTACTTCGCCACTAACCTGAATGACTATGTCGTTGTTACGAATGCCCCGGACCACGAATACAATAAGGTCTACGCAATGCCAACTCAGGATAGCGTTGCCGGTGGGATTCCGATCAAGTTCGTCAACGTTCCATTCAAGTACCTGCAGGAGGCAGCCATGAAGCAGCTCAAGGCTGGTGAGACTGTCTGGGTCGGTAACGATGTCTTGCAACAGATGGACCGGAAGCGGGGCCTGATGGATGCCAAGCTCTTCCGGCGGGCTGAACTGCTCGACGTGGACTTCGTGATGGACAAGAAGGACCGGCTGGAATCCAAGCAGGCCATGGTTTCCCATGCCATGACGCTGACTGGTTTTGACCTGGTCAACGACGAACCAACCCGGTGGAAGATCGAAAACAGCTGGGGCAAGGATAACGGTGACAATGGTTACTTTGTCATGACCGAAGACTGGTTTAAGGAATACACCTATGAAGCAGTAATCAACAAGAAGTACCTTGATGACGACCTCAAGAAGCTGGCCACATCCAAGGCGGTTGAACTGACTGCATGGGACTCATTGCAATAAATGTACTAAAGGCGGTGGCGGGACAAACTCCCGACGCGGCCTTTATCTGTTTGAAGGAGGAATCGTAATGGCAAAAGAAAAGGTTATCAATAACTACTTCTACGACGAGGCAGCCTACGATTATCACGATGGCGGGTACGTCCCGCTGGAAGAACCGCAGACAGAGCAACAGCCGCTAAATATTCCGGACCTGCTGAAGCCGGATAAGGAGACGTCCACGGATATGTACTACACGATTGTGGCGCAGACGGGGGAGGTCCAGCTCCTGCCAGGCAAGAAGACCAAGACCTGGGGCTACAATGGTCCCCTGTTGGGTAAGACGGTGGTCTTCAAGCGGGGCAAGACCATCCACGTTCACCTGGTCAACCACCTGCCAGAGGTCACAACTTTTCACTGGCACGGGCTCGCTATCCCCGGACCAATTGAGGACGGGGGCTGCCATGCCCCAGTCTACCCAGGTGAGAGTCGGGATGTTACCTTTAAGATCAACCAGCCCGCAGCCTTCGTATGGCTTCACGCTCACCCATGTCCGTCAACGGGGGAGCAGGTCTGGCATGGTCTGGCTGGCGGGGCCATCGTCCAGGACGAGCACGAGGCCGCTTTGCCCCTGCCACGGAACTACGGAATCGATGACATTCCAATTATTCTGCAGGACCGGCGCTTCCACGAGGATAACCAGTGGGACTACCGCGCCGATTACGATCCAGATGGGGTCGCAGGACCGACGCCGATGATCAACGGGACGATCAATCCTTACTTTGACGTCACTACCCAGAAGGTTCGTCTGCGTTTCCTTGACGGGGCCAACCGCCGGGAGTTCCGTCTCCACTTCAGCGATGACCTTGAGTTTACCCAGATTGCTGGGGACCTGAGCCTGCTGCCGCACCCAGTCAAGATGACCAAGCTGTTGATCACCTGTGCTGAACGGCAGGAGATTGTGGTGGACTTCGGTAAGTACCATCCCGGTGATGTAGTTACCCTGTACTCCGATGATGTTCCGCTGGTCCGCTTCCGTATTCATGAGTTCCAGCCGGACCACACGACGATTCCCCAGGATCTCTTTGAAACCCCTGATCCGGCAGTTGATCCGGACCTGCCGGTGCACCACGTTACCCTAGACGGAATGGACGAGTCCGTGGCGATGAACGGGAAGAAATTCAAGATGGACCGGATCGACTACAAGATGCCGCTGCATAAGGTGCAGATCTGGGACATCGAGAACACCAACTCGGCACCAGGTATGATTCACCCGTACCACATGCACGGCACCGCGTTTGAGGTAATTTCTCGTGATGGCCACGCCCCGTATCCGAATGAACTCGGCCTGAAGGACACCGTGGCGGTCAACCCCGGTGAGCACGTCCGGATCAAGGTCTGGTTCAATGTGGCTGGCGTCTTCATGTATCACTGCCACATCAT
>DBOT01000027.1:15563-16358 GCA_002299975.1 Lactobacillaceae bacterium UBA639 | reverse complement strand
ACCAGGTAGCTGGACAATTCACCCTTGTTCCATTCGGCAAAGGTCTTGGCAATGTCGTCAACGGGCATCTTCAGGACGTTACGCATGATGTTGTAACTTTCGTCGATCAGCTCTTCGTCACCATATTCGATCCCGTTGTGGACCATCTTGACGTAGTGACCAGCACCGTTAGGGCCAATGTAGGCAACACATGGCTTGCCATCTTCTTCGGCCTTAGCAGCAATCTGCGTCAGGATTGGGGCAACCAGGTCGTAGGCTTCCTTTTGGCCACCTGGCATCAGAGCAGGACCGTGGAGGGCACCCAGTTCACCACCGGAAACCCCCATGCCGATGAAGTTAATCCCAGACTTGTCCAACTTAGCGTTCCGGGCCATCGTGTCGTGGAAGTTGGTGTTCCCACCGTCGATCAGAACGTCACCCTTGTCAAGCAGAGGGAGTAATTCATTAATTACTGCATCAGTTGGCTTCCCAGCCTTAACCATCATCAGGATCCGCCGTGGCTTTTCCAGGGAGTCCACAAAGTCTTCGATCGTGTAACTTGGAACAAGCTTCTTGTCACTGTGATCCTTCATCATTTCGTCAGTCCGGTTACGGTGACGGTTGTAGATACCAACTGTGAAGCCCCGACTCTCAATATTAAGAGCCAGGTTCTTACCCATGACCGCTAAACCAACAACACCAATTTGTGCTTTTTGATCAGACATTAAAGTCACTCTCCTCATAAAATTTGTATTTCATTTCACAATGTCCATTATAGCAGATAAATACTTACCTGCAATTAATACGGGATATAAA
>DBOT01000027.1:12992-15484 GCA_002299975.1 Lactobacillaceae bacterium UBA639 | reverse complement strand
TTGAGCCGGTAAACCCACTTACGACCGTCACGAGCCAGCAGTTCATCAGAAGCAGCTGGGCCCATTGAACCAGGTGTGTAGTTAGGGAATTGTGGCTTTTCGATGTCCCAGAGCTTCCGGATAACATCAACGAACTTCCAAGCGTAGGCAATTTCAGCCCATGATGCGAAGTTGGTGTGGTTACCTTCCAGAGCATCGTGGAAGAGACGTTCGTATGGTTCTGGAGCTTCCTTCTTGTCGGAGTCACTTTGCAGGTAGCTCAGGTTAACTGGTTGGGTAGTGAAGCCTTGGCCAGCGCGCTTAGCGTTCAGTTGCATAGCAAAACCAGACTTTGGTTCAACGAAGATCGTCAGAACGTTGGAGTTCAGGGATTGGTCGCTTTCGTTACGAGGGTCAGCGAAGATGTCGATCAATGGCTTCTTGAAGACAACGTCGATCCGGGTGAACTTGTCGGCTAACTTCTTACCAGTCCGAACGTAGAATGGAACACCTGACCAGCGGTAGTTGTCGAACAAGAGCTTAGCAGCAACAAAAGTTTCAGTACCAGACTCTGGGTCAACCCCGTCAGCGTCACGGTAAGCTTCCGTGCCATTGCCAGCGTCGTATTGACCACGAACAAAGTTAGCAGCAGCTTCGGATGGGGTGTAAACCCGCAGACTCCGCAGAGCCTTGATCTTTTCAACCCGCACATCAGTATCGGTGAAGGAAACTGGTTGTTCCATTGCCAATTGGGCAACAATTTGCATGATGTGGTTTTGAACCATGTCACGAAGGGCACCAGAGTTGTCGTAGTAACCGGCACGCTCTTCGACACCCAGCTTTTCACTCAACGTTACTTGGATGTTGTCGATGTAACGGTTGTTCCAGAGAGATTCGATGATCGTGTTACCGAAGCGCAATGCTTGGATGTTTTGAACCATTTCCTTACCCAGGTAGTGGTCAATCCGGAAGATTTGGTCTTCGTCAAAGGTTTCGGACAGTTCATCGTTCAGCTTCTTGGCAGAATCGAAGTCACGACCAAATGGCTTTTCGATAACCAGACGGTTGAAACCATCGTCAGAAAGCAAACCTTGCTTCTTCAGGTTCAGGGCAATGGTACCGAAGAATTGTGGAGCCATTGACATGTAGAAGAGGCGGTTGCCATCAGTACCGAATTGCTTGTCCAATTCAGCGATCCGGTCCTTCAAGATGGTGTAGTGTTCAGGCTTCGTAACGTCGTGAGCCTTGTAGAAGAAATGCTTGGAGAAGTCTGCTGCTTCACCGTTGCGGGTTTCTTCGATGTCCTTGATTGAGTTTTGAACCAACTTTTGGAATTCTTCGTCGCTCATTTCGTGACGAGAAGTACCGAGGAGGGCAAAGTGGTCAGCCAAGTAGCCCTTTTGGTAGAGCTTAAAGAGGGCGGTGTACAACTTACGCTTAGCCAAGTCACCAGTTGCCCCAAATAATGTAATGACAGCTTTATTTTCTGTAGCCAAAAAAGTTCACTCCTTCTGAGATTTCAGAAATTCTATAACGCCCCAATTATATACTTTTCGCGACTTTTCTGCACTAAAAAAGGAACCGTTTTCTCAGTAGCGGCATTTTAGCGCCAAATGGAATACCGGGATCAAAAGGCGTCATGGTGGTCCTTTGTCAAGCGGTTATCATTTAATGGTCTAGAGCAAACTTTTTTGGAATTTTATGAAGACTGGTCGTATATAATTGTAAAAAATAAGCACCGGTCAAATTACCGATGCTTATTTTAATGGTTAAATGTACTGTTTCCGTTCAGCCAGAACACCACAGACAGTGAAGAAGACCGCGGCAATAGCGATTACCACTAAGCTGGCGAACCAGTTATGCGTCTGGGCGTTGAGGTTACCGACAATAATGGGGCCTAATGCGGAGATCAGGTACCCCACGGACTGAACCATCCCGGACAGGTTCCGAGTGTCAGCGGCATTCTTCGTCTTGAGACCAAACAGGGTCATTGCCAGAACAAAGGTCGTCGTCGTTCCCATTCCTAAGAGGAGGGCAATCACGCAGTAGTAGGCAAATGAGCTGACGGGGAAGAACATCATGATGGTACCCACCAGTGATGAGATCCCGGCGAAGAGCATGATCGGTTGCCGGTTGTTCATCTTGGTAGCGATGATCGGTACTAAGAAGGCAAACGGGATGGAGAAGAGTTGGAGTAGGCCGGCAATCAGACTAGCCTGATCACTGGAAAGGCCAGCATCCATAGCGATGGATGGCAGCCAGGCAACGATGCTGTAGAAGACGAAGCATTGGCCCCCGAAGAAGAGGAGGAGCCACCAGGCGTTCATGTTCTTCCACATGTTAGTTCCCTTTGGTTCTTCTGCACCAGATGTAGCCCGTTCGTTATACTTGAGGTTCGGTAACCAGACAATGGCGGCAATCAGCGCGATGGCACTGATGATGGTGATCGCCGTTTGCCAACTACTCTGGTGGGTGATTGGGGTGATGGCGTACGCCCCAATGGCCGCAAACAG
>DBOT01000027.1:0-12914 GCA_002299975.1 Lactobacillaceae bacterium UBA639 | reverse complement strand
GGGAGGAGCACGTTAATGCAGGTAATGGCAATCCCGACCATGATGGTTCCGATGATCAGGGAGGTGAAGTTGATGATTCGGAGGTAAGAACCGATAAACATGATTACCATGGCAATTTCCAGGGTCAGTTCATTACCGAATCGCTGGGCGGTTGAGGAAACCACTGCTGACAGTAGACCAAAGCACAGTAATGGGATGGTCGTTAAAATCCCCAGACTAGTTGGGGCAACCGCAAAGGTGTGGGCGATTTCCTTGACGACTGATGGAATGGCGGTGATTGGCATACGCATGCAGACACCAAGCAAGAGGAGCCCGACGATGAGCAGCGGGCTATGTTTTTTTACTGCTTTCACGATATATTCTTCCTTCCTTTCGTACTGAGTGTAGGTAAAACATTAAACTAATTAAGCCATACCATTATAGCATAATGCATTGCCAACTATGATTAAATAACGATGAGAGCTCAATGAACCATTTGCGGAAAATTTGACGGAAACTCGTTTGAACCATATAATCAACGATGAACATTGATACGGAGGAAAATCATGACGGCAAAAATATACCCGTACTTAACATTCAAAAACGCTAAGGAGGCCATGGACTATTATGTCCAAGCCTTTGGGGCAGAGATTACGTACCACCAGTCGCTCAATGAGGAGCAGGCGGAGAACCTCGGAATGGCTACGGATGACGAGAGCCTCCAGCAGACGACGCTTCGTGGTGAATTTACGATTGCCGGGCAGAAGATCATCTGTGCGGACGCCACAATGGGGACTCCCCAATCCTCAGCCTTAGTTTCAATTATGTTGAACTTTGATGATACGGGACAGGCTCGTCAGCTTTTTGATCGCCTGGCTGGTTCAGAAGATCAAAGAGTGACGGTCCCATTTGGTAACTGGATGTTCAATAGTCAGATGGGCCAGGTCGTCGATAAGTACGGTATTACTTGGCTGATTACCGCTGCCGCCAATGTGCCGCAAGATTAAGTAATAAAAAAGCCTCTCTGGTAGAACAGAGAGGCTTTTTTGTTAGCTAGGCGTGAACCTCATTCCAGCGGTCCCGGAGAATAGCATAAATATGCTCAGCATCACGTGACGTACCACGGAGTTCATAATCGGCTAGGAATGGTGCATTAAATTGCTTGGCATACTTGCGGGCAGTGAGACAGTATTGCTCGTTGAAGTTACGGTTACCACTACCGACCACGCCGACGCAATACTGGGCATTATCGCCGGACTCAATGTATTCACCGAGGGCGTTGGTCATAATTTCCGTGAACCCAGAATCGATCCCGTTTCCTCCGGTCAGATAGGTAGGTACGAAGACGAAGAAGGGTTCTTTTTCGTCTTCCGGGATTGTTTGGTCGCTGATTTCTTTGGCGGTGATGAGGGGGTTGTCCTCATTGAGAGCATGTTGCTGTTCAGCATATGCACTGAGGCGCTTGATGAACGCCCGCGTATTTCCCTCAATTGAGGTATAGATGATGTTGATTGGAGCCATTGGCTAATACTTCTTTCTAATATTCATTCTAAAAGCTAGATTCTGATTAATTATACTACATTTATGCGGCTAACAATTTGTCAGTCGTGTTACGTTTGGCCTAATTGATTTAGGTGAAACAGTTTTGCAAAGACGCTCCCGTTGACTGGGATAAGATGCTAAAATTAATGGAGAGTAGTGAGAAATAAGGGGAGTGGGAAGTTGAGTAGAATTAGCTTAAGTAACCTAACGTTTGAGGCTAAATCTGGGGACCAACTTGAAGATGTTTCGATGGAGTTGACATCACCGCAGATGGTTGCAATCTGTAGTAATGATGATGGCGCCACTTCATCGCTCGAACAATTGATTGTCGGTGCGGGTAAGGTCCTGGATGGGGATGTAACTGTTAATGGCCAGGACCTAAAGTATCTTCGCCGTCACCATGACGATGTTATTGCCAATCTGGCGGAGATTAGCCTGCGTGGGCGAACAGTTGAGAAGGCAATTCAAAAGGCTTGCCGTCACCAAGATGGGGCCCTAAGCTTGGATGCTACACTGCAGATGCTTCAACCGCTGGACATTCAACCAGAAACTAAGCTGGCTGACCTCAGTGATAACCAGCAGCAAGAACTGAAACTAATCATTATGCTTGCCTTGCGCCGGTCGATCGTTGTCTTAGATCAGGGCCTCGACAAGCTGTCGGAACAGGCACGGTTGACGATGGGACAACTGCTCAAAGACTATACCCAAAAGACTGATTCGCTGGTTCTCTTTACTAGTGAGAACGTTTCGACTATGATGCGGTTTGCTGATGTGATCTACTACTTCAACGGGAGTCACCTGACCTCTGTCCGGGCCCTTCATTTGGGAGATGGCGTTGACTGTACAGTTACTGTGACCGGAACGGGGCTACCGGTGGAGATGGCTGTCCGGATGGGGGCCCATATGTTGGAAGAGGCGCCAAATGAAACGCGGTTCCTTTACACCGGCAATATCCAGGCTCTCCTACCGCTGCTTGAGCAGAGTACGATCACTGATGTTCGGATTGAGGACGCCACAGTTGAAGATGAACTGATGGCCTACTAGGAAGGAAAAATAATGGCACGAATTGTGGTAATTAGCCGTCGCCACGACCGATTGGCCCGGCTGATCATGGAAAATTCATATGCGGCCGTAGCAGCAAACAATTTCGATGTTGAATTGGAGGCCGGTGATATTCTTTGCTGGCTTCCCCAGGCCGGCGATCCGGTTGATGACGAGGTTCAGCAGCTGGCGGACCTGGTCGATCGTTCCCTCTTTCCCCCGCAGAAAATTGTGATGCTCTCAATTGCCGGGACGGCCGATGATGCGGATGAGGCTCAGCTAAAGCACTGGTACGGTAAGCGGGCAATGCAAGAGGTTTGGGCACATCAGTACGCAATCAAGATGATTGATGAATTGGAGCTGCCGTACGTGGTGGTCCGGGCATTGCCGCTGGGGGAAGGAGCCGCTCATACTCAAATAGTGGACGAGGGCCAGCCACTGTCGGGTGAGAATATTAGTGAAGAGCAATTGGCCACTGTCTTGGAGACGGCCCTGACGACCGGAAAGTTTGATAACCATTCGATTGGCGTTATGCCAAGTAAGTGAAATGAGGTAACAACATGAAAGAGATAACAGATTACCAACACTGGCAAGAAACAGTTCAACATGTTCACCTACCGCGCTGGAAAGAACTGCCGACCCTGGGCCTTTATGTAGACCAGGTAGTAACGGTGGTTAATGAGCAACTAGCTAGCTTTGACGTCGAACCACTGACCAAGGCGATGGTCAATAACTACGTCAAAAAGAAGGTCATCCAAGCACCGATTAAGAAAAAGTACGCCGTTAACCAGCTGGTTGACCTGCTGCTGATCGGGTTCTTCAAGGTTAGCTTTAATATTGATGACATTCGGGCGGGAATTGCCCAACTGACAATTGATACTTATCCTCAGCTGGCTTACGATCACTTTGCTGCGGTTTTGGAATCGATCCTGACTGGTCAACCGATTGATGATGGCATTGAAATCAAACCTGCCAATCAAGAACTGATGGAATCAGCGATCAAGGCTGTTCTGGCCCACCTCAAGGCTGAACACATCTTCGCTGATATGCGGCGTCGGCAGCAGCCTTTGAAAGTTGAAAAGGGATAAACAAAAGGGGCATCTGGCCCTTTTTTATTGCCTTCAGTTTTTGTTGCAATTGCAACAAACAGTGATATTATTATGGACAAGGAGACTATTTACCATGATCGATATTTTACGAGAAGTTGGGATGATTGAGCGGGCATTGGATTCGATGTCAAACATTGAGTTTAAACAGATTGGCCTGGCACGTGGCCAGTACCTCTACGTTGTGCGAATCTATGAACATCCGGGAATCATCTCTGAGCAACTGTCGAACTTGATAAAGGTTGATCGGACCACGATTGCTCGTGCCGTCAAAAAGCTTGAACAAAAGGGCTTTATTGAGTGGCGCAGTGATCCGCAGAACAAGAAGATTAAGCACTTGTTCGTTACCGAAAAGGGAAAGGAGATTTATCCCTTCATCATTCGGGAAAATCAACACTCTAATGCGGTAGCGCTCCGTGGTTTTACTGACGAAGAAGCACAGCAGGTTCATGATTACCTGGTTCGAGTCCGCCACAACATTGATGGCGACTGGAACCTGGTTAAGCATGGCGGTAAGCGAGAATACTAGGAGGCTTTTGAAGATGGATAAAGTTGTTGTTGACCAGAGTTTCTGGGACCTCTTTCCAGATGCTCAGGTAAATATTTTATATGCCAACGGAATTGATAACCATGATACGGATAAGAACCTGGCTCAACGGCGGGAGATGCTCACCAATGCGACCAAGGAAGCCGGAAAGTTTCTGACCAATGAAACCTTCCGCCTGAATCCTGTAGTTGACCAATGGCGGAAGGCTTACCAACAGTTCAAGAAGAAGAAGGGGGCCCGGGCCTCAATCGAAGCGCTGCTGAAGCGGGTTAACCAGGGCCGGACGTTCGACCCCATTGATCCGATGGTGGACATCTACAATAGTGTTTCCATGACCTACGGCGTTCCGGTTGGCATGGAAGACCGGGACAAGATCAAGGGCGCCATGCACCTTGGTCAAGTTGAGGGCGGCCAAGCCTTTCGTCCAGTGGGAGCCGATGAGGATGAACCGACCCTGCCTGGTGAAGTTTGTTACTACGATGACGAAGGTGCGGTTTGTCGTTGCTTGAACTGGCGTGATGCCCAGCGGACGATGCTGACGGCGGACTCACAAAACGTTGTGGCGGTCATTGAATCAGTCAACGCCGACCAGGCTGCCCGAGCTGATGAGGCGATGGAAGAGTTGCGCAAGTTAATCAACCAACACTTTGGCGTTGAACCAACTCAGGTTTACCACCTGACGAAGGATAACCCGGTTGCTGAGGTACCAGCCGATATGCAGTAATGCTTGTTAGCATGAGAGGGGATCATTATGCGAAAAGATATTGTCACAGATCATGCTAAGCTTTCCTGGATCCTTGACCAGTGTCAGATCCTGCACCTGGGTCTGACTAACCAGCACGGTGCCTACGTTGTGCCGGTGCATTACGGCTACCAGGAAGGGGCGGATGGTCACTACACGATCTACATTCATGGTACAGGGGATGGTGAGAAGGCCGCTGCGCTGAATGCCGGAAAAGCAATTGGCTTTGAGACTGATCATGGTCACGAAAATTTAATCTACACCCCACCGCGGGTTGGTGACTTTGGCCCATCATTCATGAGTGTGATCGGTAACGGGATCCCGCGGCAACTGACGGATCCGCAAGAGAAGCTGTTTGCCCTGCGGACGATCATCCATCACTACGTTAATAAGATTCCGGTCGCAATTGCTGCCGAAGATGTCAAGGGTGTGCCAACGTGGGCGATTGATGTGCAGAATATCACGGGGCGGGTTCACCACCCTACCAAAGAGTGGTCGACCGCCCTGGGCCTGTCGCGAGAAGACCGTCACGGGAAGCATTACCAGGATGGCGCGGTAGTTAGTGATGATACTGACTACTCGGTAACTGAGGCGGCGGACCCGGATGCAACGACCGGGGCCTCACAAAAACAATAAATAAGATAAGAAAGCGCGAACCAGAAATCGTAACTGACTTCTGGTTTGCGCTTTTTGATTACTATTAATTAACTTTTGGATGGCGCCGTTGAACATCTTCGGCCACCAGTTTGTAGATTGCAGCAAACAATGGCACGGTGAGCATCATCCCCAAAATACCGGAGATTCCCCCACCGACGATGACGGCGGCGAATACCCAAACACTGGGTAGGCCGATACTCTTGCCGACAACCAGGGGATAGGTAACCCGGTTATCAAACTGTTGGAGGACGATGATGAAGATCAAGAAGACCAGGGCTTTAAACGGGGACACGGCAAAGATCAGGACGACCCCCACACTGGCCCCTAGAATGGCCCCGATGATCGGAATCAGAGCACCGAAGAAGGTGACGACCCCGATCATGGAGGCATAAGGGATCCCGAGGAGCTTCATTCCGATAAAGCAGGCCACCCCCAGGATAGCAGCGTCCTTGCACTGGCCGACGATGTAGTTGCTGTAGCTATCGTCGAAGGTCTTGATGACGTGCATGACCGGGTCCTTGATCTTGCTGAAGTAGGTATCCATCACCTTGTGGAACTGCCGGGCCAGCATCTCCTTATAAATCAGGAGGTAGATCGAGAAGAAGAAGGCAACCACCGCAGTTGTTGTGGCGGAGACAATCGAACTGGCGGGGGACATGACGGTCTTCATGGTCCCGCCGAACCCGTAGCCGATGTACTTGCCAATCTTGTTCCAATTAAAGTGCTTGGGATCGAAACTCTTCCAGAAGTCCTTGAAGCTGCTGTTCTCCTGGATGGTGCTGATTAGACGGTTGATAACCCGGCTGTGGTTGGAGATCAGGAGTCTGACACAGCTGACAATCTCAGGAATCACCAGGCGAATGACCAGGGCGACGATGATAATGATCGACAGGTATGATAGGACAATGCTGACGGCCCGCTTGAAACGGCGTGCCTTGGGACCAGGAAAGAGACGCAAGTAGAGGTGCTCATACTGGCGGAGAAGGAGGTTGACGATGTAGGCAACTACACACCCGATCAAGAGGGGCATGGCTGCACCCAAGATGGTCTTTAAGAACTTAGCGACGGCTCCCCAGTAGGTAATTGCCAGGAAGAGGAGAAAGAAGGCCAAGACGAGGGAGAGGTGGCGACGATGAATATGGATTTTCAAATTATTCCTCCTTTAATTGGTGATAGATTCCCATCAGGTAGCGGTGACTAGCCATTTGCTCGGCACAATTGTTTTGATCCTTCAGGTTGATCTCGTAGATGCTGGTGGCGTTTGGATTGAGCAGGGGCAGAACTTTTGCCCAGTCAATCTTCCCGGTGCCTAATTGGAGGCTATCGTGAGTTTGCCCCAGTGAGTCCACCAGGTGGTAGTGAACAACATCCGGTGCCAGGTGCTTCAGTGAGCGCTGGAGGCCGGCATTGTCACCGTGGAGCTCGATGAAGCAGTGCGAGGTGTCAAAGGCCAGCCGGTAGTGATGGGCCAGAATTTCATCTTCCTGGTCCGGGTGTCCGTAGGCAAAGACCGGGGCGATGGAATTTTCAAACATGATCTGGTTACCGCCCTCATCTTTAAAACGGTCCAGCCGATCGTATACTGCTTGGCGGGCAGCTTCGACACTAGGGTAGAGGTCGACCATGTGCTGGACTTCAGCTCCGGAGTATCCACCGTGGACTAGGACTTGAACGTTGAGGTCGTGCCCTAAGCGGATTAACTGTTCAGTAGTCGTTTCAATAAACCGGTAGAGACCCGGATAGTACTTTTCTGGAGCCACAACGTCAGAGTGGTAATTTTCGAATTTCATCGGGTGGTGGAGGACAATCTGGGAGATCCCTCGTGATTGCACGTACTGTATGGCATCATAGAGTCGCTTGTAACCATCAGTGGTGAAGTCACTGGCTGCAGTGTAAAATTCGTAGACCGTTGGCTGATACTGCAGGCGGTCATCAATCTGCACGCGATCGCTGCTACCCTTGAGACCGAGAATTGGTTGATACATTGTTAATAGGACTCCTTCGTTAAAGATTACTTATCTCAATAATAGCAGATTTTAGTGTGGTAAGATTATGTTTGTGAAATTGAGAGGAAGTGAAAATCGTGCCGGATAATTGGCCGCGCCAGCCATTGATCTTAACACCACAGTTCCCGTTAGTATGGGGTGCTGGCTACTGGAGTTTGGCTCGGATGCTTGAGGGATGCCAACTGACGATTACCGCGCCGCGTGAGAACCAGGTAGAATTAGCGTTGATGCTAGGACTGTGTTGGGTCGTGGCCGGGGCCTACAACCAATTGCTGATTTATCGGTATGTTCCCGGGCTTGATGCTGGGCGAAACCGGGGCCTGGCGATCGTTCATGCCCTGGTCCTGATCTGTACGATTGTGTTGGTCTGGGGAAAGCCGGCAATAGTCCTGTTTCCCCGCCAGTTTTCACCCTTGGCAATCCTCCTACTGGTGCTGGCTTTTGCCTTGGCCAGCCTGGGTAATTATTTTGTGGACCGGGTTAACCAGGCGCCAGACCGTCTGCCGTTGTGGCTTGGATCGAGCACCCTGGCTATTATGGCGATGGCCATCCCCCTGTTCTTCAACAGCTGTACCCAATGGGGATGGTTGCTGGCGACGGTCATGGTGGTCTTGATTCAGGTGGCCTATTTCTGGCAACTTCCTCGGCTCATGGTAACCGTACTGGCCAAACGGAGTGCCCTCTATAACATGTTAGTGGGGGCAGAGCTAGCGGCCCTGTTTTCAAGCATCCTTCTGGGGATCATTAGCTGTTATCAGCGGTGGATGCAGGACGTTCTCAGTCGATTGAGCATCTGCTGGGGATGTGCCGGGATTTTCCTAGGAATTGGTGCCATGGTAATCGCTGCCTGCCAACGTTACCATAACGACTTTCGTTACGGGCACGCGGCCAATCACGAAAATTGGTTTGTTGCGGTGGGGGCACTGTGCTGGGTTGGCATGATGATCGGCCTGGTCTTAGCATTATGAATTTACTAAAAAAGCTCTGTGCGCGAAATTCCGTACAGAGCTTTTCTATAATTAAATTTAGTAATTAAAGGTTCTTATCCATAATGAAGGTCAGCTTAGAGAGCTCCAGCCCGTGCATGATCAATTGAGCCATCAAAGCCTTGGTCCGCTTGGCCATCTCAGCGACCATCTTGTGAGATTCCGTGCTCAGAAACTCACTGGCCTGCTTGGCGTCCATTCCTTCGACCTGCGGAGCGGTTTGGTTGACCCACCGGTAGAGATATTCACGCGCATCCTTGAGGTAGTCCAGGTCTTCCTTGGAGAATTCGGCGTGGTGGGATTCCACGATCATTGACAGGGCCCGGTACATCCAGTAAGCACTCTTCAGGTTCATGTCGAGCTTCATTGGGGTTTCCCGGTAGGAAATGTCGATATCATCCGCGTTACCGAAGAACGGTACGTATGGAGTGAAGGTTGGCACCCCGAAGCTCATCCACAGGATGGTAGATGCTGCCTCTGGGAGGTCAGGACGAACCTGGAGAACGTGGGAGTTCTGGGTCCGGTTAAGGGAGATTGGCCGGAAGAGGTGCTTTTCTTCATCCGTGCCGTGGCCCAGTGGATCATAAGGAGTGCCTTGGTAGTGGCTGCTGAGGACCTTCTCAACATCTTCCAAAGCAATTTTGTGATCAGTCCGCATGATGAATGGCAGGTCGAAGTCCAGGGGATCCTGGTCAACGCTTGGGTTAAGCAGCTTGTGACCGAACCATTGACGTGGCGTGTTGTAGTGTTGATCGAAAACGTCCGCGGTTCCGAAGATGTGGCGGAAGTCCCAACCATGCTTGTCGGGGTTAAGGTGGTTGGATTCAACAAACTCTTGGATACCCTCTGACCACATGAAGTTGTCGGTGTCATCAAAGTCAACTTGCTGGATGGCAATCCGGTTACCGGTGACTGCGTAGGCGTCGTCCGGAATTCGTTCAGCAACCCAGTGGTGACCGGTGACGATTTCCATGTACCAGATGTCATTCTTGTCAGAGAAGATGACCCCGTTACCTTCAGCGGAACCGTACTTCTTGATCAGTTTACCGAGGTAGCGAACTCCATCCTTGGCACTGTCAATGAATGGTAAGGTAGCGGCAACGATCAGGTCTTCGTTGATTCCACTCTCCGTGTTCAGTGGATCGCAGGCAAGGACCCGCTCGTTAGCGTAGACACTTTCCGTGGCACTCATGCCGACGTTCTTCTCGTTAAAACCACTTTCGTCGAAGACCCCTTCGTGAACGTAGTCAATGTTTGGCGTTCCTTGGTAGCGGTAGCCATCAGCCGGCCGGTCAACCACGCACTTGTTCAGGTAAGCCTTCACCTGGTTGGGGTGGTTATGGTATGCCGGGTAGGCAACTAGCTTCATTGGGTTAAGGGGACCAAAAGTATCATCGTTCCGGGCGGCCATGGTGGAACCATCGATGGTAGCGTCCTTACCGACTAACACCGTCGTGCAGGCGGACAGGTTTTTCTTCATTTCGTCAGAACCTTTCTAAAAAATCTTAAGTTACAAATTATATTTTAAGCGTCTATTAATTAGCGGTCAATCTAATCACTGCTGCTCCAGGTCAGCGAACTTGGCGTGAACCAGGTTGGCCAGGTCCTGAGCATTGACCTTCACGGAACGGCCAATCTTACCGGAGGAAACGTAGATGTCCCCCTGTTCCTGGGCGGCGTTATCGATGAAGATCGGGTAGTGGTGCTTCTCGTAGATCCCGACCGGTGTGTTGGCGCCGTGAACGTAACCGGTCGTCTTCAGCAGGTTCTTGAGCGGCACCATGTCGACCTTCTTGTTACCGGAAACCTTGGCCAGCTTCTTTTCGTCGAGGTGGGTATCGATCGGAACGACGCCGACCAATGGACCCGTGGTCGGTCCAGACAGGACAAGGGTTTTGTAGATGTTGTGCTCGTCAATCCCGGTGTGATCCACGGTCATTGTCCGGACATCGCCATCCTGGTGGGTAGGGAATTCCTTTTGCTCATAGGCGATATGGTTCTTATCCAGGATCTGTTCAACCTGGGTCTTCTTTAACTTACTCTTCTTGTTTTTCTTACTCATTTGGCACTGAGTCCTTTCATTTTTATTTCTGGAACGGACCAATTTTTAGCGATAAGGTACCAATTTTGGCAGGTTCTGTTATACTGGAAAGTGAAGTTAATCGTTAAAAGTAATCTATATGGTCCGAGGAGTTAATTACATGGCAGATTTAGTATATCGCTCCGTGATGCGTGATATAAAACAAAAAATCCTGAAAAATCAGTATCCAGGGATGCGGCTCCCGGATGAGCGTACCCTCAGTGAGGACTACGGGGTTAGCCGAAGCTCAATTAAGCGGGCACTAGGGGTCCTTGCTCAGCAGGGGATCATTTTCAAAAAGCGGGGATCGGGAACCTTCATCAATCCACTGTATCTGAAAAATCAATCCCTCTTTCATTATGAGGGGAGCAACCTGGGGGTCACGGATAGCTTCCAACTTGATGGTAAAAAGCAAAGCATCAAGCTGCTTGACTATCAAGTGGTGCCGGCTAATCCTGATGTTCAGGAGGAGCTCTTCCTTAATGATAATGATTTTGTCTACCAAATCAAACGGCTACGGCTGATTGACCAGCAGCCCTTCATGATCGAGACGGGTTTTATTCCGATCAAGATCATTCCAACCCTTTCGCCAGCCATCGTTGATAGCTCAATCTTCAACTATCTGGAGGAGAGCAAGGGTAAGCGGGTTACCAAGTCGTTCATGACCATCAGCGTGGCCCCATCAGATGAAAATGACCAGCGCCTGTTGGGACTGAAAGCCACGGAGCCGGTTGGCCTGATGGGCGGGGTCTTCTTCCTCGATGATGGGACGCCGTTTGAAGTTTCCAACATGCGGATTCACTACCAGTACATGAAGTACAGCACCTTCGTTAACCTGGATCAGGAACGCTAGTATATGATAAAACGTCTCCCATGGCTCGGTATGAGCGCGGGAGACGTTTTTTATTAACCATTTGTCAGGTGCCGATGAATACCCAGCAGGTCCTTGAACTTGACCCAGATCAGGTGGAAGCTAAATGCCGATAGAAAGGCTAACCCCACCGTTAAGAGAATCAACAGGGGGAAGAAGATCATGAGCGGCAGGTGCAATGGATTCAATAACTTCCAGCACCAGTAGAGCCAGAAGACGTGGGAAAGGTAGGCCCGGTGAGCATAGAGGGCAATCCAGTGAACCATTGGGAGCCACTGGTTGCGATACTTCTGCATGTACAATGCGAAGGTCGCAATTAACCCGATCGTGGCCAGGTTGTAAAAGATCATCGACGGCAGGTAGTAAGGGGCGTTGGTGAGCCGCACAGGGATTCCGTAACTGAAGAAGTTGAGGGTGACGTAGTAGAAGAGGGCTAGCCAGATGACAACTTGACTCAACCAATGCTGCTTGAGTACTTCCGATAGCTTAGGGTAACACTGCCACAGCACCGTCCCCGCGGTCGCAAAGATCAGGAAACTGGGGAAGACCCGGTCGAGCGGGTACCAACGCTGGGCTTCTGGGCCGTGAAATACCCGGAGTGCGTAGGTGAGGTGCCAACCGAGCTCAAAGATGAGCACCAAAATAAAGGCGATCAGGGCGTGGCCAGACCGGTGATTGATCCACCGGGCGAGCATCCAGAAGAAGGGCATGATGATAATGAACTGAAGCATCATCACGTTGTACCAGAGGTGGGGCGCTGCGTTGCCGTTGATGAACTGCCAGGCAAAACTGGTCCAGTTATGGTAGTGACCATGCTGCTGCAATTGGGGCAGAAACAATAGGTAGACCGTGGTCCAGAGGATCGAAGGAACAAACAGGACGTGCCACCGGTTTCGCATAAAGCGCGGATAATTACGCCAGGTCGCGTGGGGGTGGGTTCGGATTGTTGAGAACAGGATCCCAAAGATGAAAGCGGAAGCGCTAAACTTGGCTAATTCGTAGAAACCACCCAAAAAGAACTGTTGACCGATCGGCGGCTGGGTCTGCATTAAAAAGGTGATGACTGATTGAATCATCACCGTGGTGACCGCAAACATTTTCTCAAAATCACCAATATCAGCCCTACCAGTTGAACCTAAATGCTCCACAATAATCATGCCTTTCTTTAGTCTAAAGTTGATTTTAGCATTATTACGTACTTTTATTAAAGCCCACCGATGGACTTAAAAATGTGAATTTACGGGGAATGGGAAGTGATACACCCAGTTAAAAAAGTAAAGAAATCATCAATTGGACCGTATCAATTTTCGAAAAGGTTGACTTTAAATAAAAATAGGTTATCATAAAAGATGTAAAT
>DBOT01000072.1 GCA_002299975.1 Lactobacillaceae bacterium UBA639 | reverse complement strand
TTGTTATTACCAAATGGGTTTTGCATGTCTCTTCCACTTCTTTCTATATAATTATGATGATAACACACTCATCCCCATCCTCCTATACATCGAGTCGTCAGTATTGATAAAATATGATAAACTCAGTTTGTGAAACTAGAAAAGGGGATTATCTAATGCTATTTTTCTTAAATGACGGCATTCAGGAAAACAAGTCCGGAATTGAGCACGCCCAGATAAAGCGGCTTAAACTATTTAAGCAGTTTAAGCAGCCAGCAAAGATTGTTACTCGTCAGTACTCAAATGAGTTACATTTGGTGACAAAGCACGCTAACATCGCTGACGAAGATTTCGTCAACTTGTTTGACTACTTCCAAAATGCTCGGATTGTCCCGCAAAAGGATGTAACGATTAGAGATATTCAGATCGATCCGCACTGGCGGCGACAGGCAGATGGCATTAATTACTCCTATTCGCGAAATGGACACCGGATCCTGTATGTCCGGCGGCGCAATGATGCAAAGAAACACATCATTAACCTCCAGTACTTCGATCACTTTGGTAAGCTTCTAAACGTTAAATGGTATGATGTGCGGGGCTTTATTTCTGTAGAGCAAGTATATGATTGGCAGGGAAATATTACAACCGAAAACTACTTCCAGCCGGATGGTAAGCTGGTCCTGCAGCTAGCTCATATGAAGGACAAACGGGGACAAAAGGTCGATACCTACCACCTGTTTGACTATCATGGCCAGGACTATCAGTTTACGGGCCTAGATGAGCTGACTACTTTCTTCTTGGATCAGTTGGTTACCGATCCAGAAGTCTGCGGCAACACCCCGGTAGGGATGATTGTCGACCGGGTCTACGAAGTTGGTTGGTCGGTCCTCCACATGAAGAACCGGGTTCCTCGTTATATGCAATTGCACAATGATCACGTCAATAATAATAATGATATCCTGCACTCAACCCTGAATTACAACTATGAATGGGGACTGCGCCACATCAAAGACTGGGATGGGGTGATTGCCCTGACCCCGCAGCAGCAGGATGATCTCAAGGCCCGTTTTGCCAAGTATGGTGTCCCAATTTTCCGGGTACCGGGGCCGATCGTTCCCGCTGCCGTTATTGATAAGCCACACGTTCCGTTTGCTAAGCGGACGAAAAACCAGGTCGTAATGGTGGCTCGGCTATCTCCCGAAAAGCAGCAGGACCAGTTATTGAAGGCCTGGCCCAAGGTGCTGGCAAGCATTCCTGATGCCAAGTTGGACTTCTGGGGATACGCTAACGATAACTTTGATCAAAAGCTCAATAAGATTGTCACTGCAGAGAAGATCGGTAGTTCGGTGACCTTCCATGGTTACACGAGTGACGTCAATTCAGTCTATGAGGATGCCCAGCTGTTGATCCTGCCTAGTCGGGTCGAGGGACTACCACTCTCGCTAGTTGAGGCTCAGTCGCACGGTCTGCCAATCATTGCTAATGATATCAAGTATGGGCCAGCCGACGTGGTTATTGCCGGACAAGATGGGCTGCTAACCCAAAATGGTGATATCGACGGTCTGGCTCAGGCCATCGTTTCCCTATTGACTGATCAGGACCGGTTAGCGAAGATGAGTGCGCATGCCTATGAGGACAGTAAACGTTACTCGGAACCTAACGTGATGAAGCTTTGGCAGGGAATCATTGATGACGTGAATGAAAAGGAGGCCCAGAAATAGTGTTTTTCTTTGTAAATCAATATTTACTGAGTAGTAATTCAAGTGTTGAACACGCTGAAATCAAACGGTTGAAACTTTTTGCTAAACATGGCGTAGCGGCTAAGCTAGTTACTCGTGATTTTGATCCGGTTCTTCACCATACCTTGCCACGCTTTGGCCTCAATGATACACAACTGGTAAACATGTTTGACTTTTTTGCTAACACGACCGACTATCAGGGCCAGCCGCTGCATACCGCCGACCTGCATCTCCCGTTTGACTACCAGGTCGGTACGGGAAATAATTCCCGGGAGGTTAAGGAGGGCCAGCGGCTGGTTGGTGAGGTTTTCTTTGCCGGGGGAACCGTTGGTGAAGTTAACCGGGTTGACTGGTATGATCCAGCCGGCAACCTGACCTTGCGTGAGCGCTATGATCTGCGGGGGTACAAGGCCATTGATGAATTTTTCGGTCAGGATGGCCAGATGTATTTTGAACGCTACTATCGGCCGGATGGTTCCATGTATCTGGAACGCTATTACGTTCAGTCCGTCCAAAACACCCCGATCAACTCGCTGAATGTCTTACGGAATTACCAGGGAAAGGACTATTACTTCGATAATCTCGATGACCTGTTTGTCTTCTTCCTTAACGAGCTGAATAAGTCTACGAAGACGACCAACGCCTTTATCGCCGACCGGCCTGCCATGGCGATTCAGCCAGTCCTGCAAATGGATGACAAGGCCAAGAAGTACCTGTGGTTGCCGATTAACCACGTCGATGATGGCCAAAACCTATTAAACGGCCCAGTCAACGGGATGCTTCAAGGGCCGTTTACCAGTGACCTGAAGAAGTGGGACGGCATTATCGTAATGACTGAGCAGCAGGCCCGCAACCTCCGTCACCGTTTGGGAAAGAAAGTGCCGATCATAGCAATCAACGGAACCCCCGTCTGTCAACCGGCTGAACGTGTTGCGATGAGTACGCGGACGCCAGGGCAACTGATCTATGTTGGTCGTTTGGGTGAAGACAAGCAGATTAGTCAACTGTTGACGATGTTTACCACCATCCATCAACAGGTACCGACGAGTCGGCTAACCCTGTATGGATACGGGACGAACGAAGATGTTAAACGCTACAAGGACCAGGTCAGCCAGGCGGGGCTCGAAGACTTTGTCACCTTTGCTGGCTATCAAGTCAACTTACAGCAAGCCTATGACCAGGCGCAACTATTCGTCGATGCTAGTCGGATCGATGCCCAGCCGTTGGCAATGGGAGAAGCACTGAGCCACGGGGTACCAGTCGTCAGCTACGATTACCTGTACGGCCCAGCTGGCATGGTCAAGTCGGGTGTGAATGGTGAGCTGATTCCGTTGAATAACCAGCGGCGCTTTGTTGAGACGGTTGTTAAGCTCTTGAAAGATCCAGAGGAGTTGCAGAAGTTGAGTACGGGTGCATATGAATCCCTGGACCCGATCAGCGACACAACGACTTGGCAACAGTGGGCACCAGTTGTTGAAAATAAGTAATACACTCATAAATGAGGTTGGGAGAAGACGGTGTTTTCTTACCAGCCTTTTTTGCTTTACATGAATAAGAGAGGTCTTAGTGATGAAGAATAATCATTGGTGGAAGAACGCAGTTGTCTATCAGATTTACCCTAAGAGCTTCCAGGACAGTAACAACGACGGGATCGGGGACCTTCAGGGGATCATCAGCCGCCTGGATTACCTGCAGAAGCTCGGTGTTGATATTCTCTGGCTTAATCCGATCTACGAGTCACCCCAGGTAGACAACGGCTATGACATCAGTAACTACCGGGCAATTAACCCGACCCTGGGAACGATGGCGGACTTTGACCAGCTCTTGACCGCGGTTCATCAGCGGGGGATGAAGCTGGTCATGGACCTGGTCGTCCTCTGACCAGCACCACTGGTTTATCGAGGCTAAGAAGAGTAAGAATAACCCCTACCGTGACTTCTACATCTGGCGGGATGGCAAGAACGGTCACGCACCTAACAACTGGGGATCATACTTCTCTGGTCCGGCCTGGAAGTACGATCCGACGACTGATCAGTACTATCTTCATCTTTTTGCTCCGGAGCAGCCGGACCTCAACTGGGAAAATCCCCAGGTCCGGCAGACCGTTTACCAGATGATGAATTGGTGGGCTGATAAGGGGGTTGATGGTTTTCGGATGGACGTCATCAACCTGATCTCCAAGCCCGCGGGACTACCCGACGGCCCCCGAACTGCCGATGAGAAATACGCCACCGTCGAGGGCTTTGTTCCCAACGGTCCCCGGGTTCATGAGTTCCTGCGGGAAATGAACCAGAACGTCATGAGCAAGCGTAAGATGATCACGGTGGGGGAGACGCCTAACGTTACCCCGGCGGATGCCAAACGGTACGCGGACCTGCACAACCGGGAACTCAACATGGTCTTCCAGTTTGAACACATGAACTTGGACGCTAATCCGAACCCAGCCCTTGGTAAATGGTACGATCAGAAGCCAAAGCTGGCGGACCTTCGTGCTAACCTAACCAAGTGGCAGACCGAGCTAGCCGGGACGGCCTGGAACTCCCTCTACTGGAATAACCATGATCAGCCCCGGGTGGTTTCCCGCTTTGGTGATGATTCAACTGAAGATTATCGGGTCAAGTCAGCCAAGATGCTGGCGACAATGACCCACTTCATGCATGGGACCCCCTATATCTACGAGGGAGAAGAAATCGGGATGACCAACGCCGGTTTCACCAAGTTGAGTGACTACGTGGACTTGGAGTCAATCAATGCCTATCACCAGCTGGTAGATGACCAGGGATTAGTCGAACCGGCGACAATGCTAAAGTACCTGGCGATGCATTCCCGGGACAATGCCCGGACGCCAATGCAGTGGAACGATAGTGCTAACGCCGGCTTTTCTGCCCACCAACCATGGGAGAAGGTTACGGCAAACTATCGGCGGATCAACGTAGCCAAAGCCCTAGCTGACCCGGATTCAATCTTCTACTACTACCAGCAGCTGATCAAGTTCCGTCATACTATGCCAGTAATTACTGATGGGACCTATGCTCTGGTACCCGGTAACGAGGATGATCCAGCCATCTTTGCCTACACCCGCCGCGACAAGGCAACCACCCTGATGGTGATCTTAAACTATACCGACCAAGCGGTGGAGCGGCACTACACTGTTCCAAAGACGGCCAAGCTCCTGATCAGCAATTATTCAGACGATCAGGACGATACACTGCGGCCTTATGAAGCCAAGGTTTATCAATACTAGATTTAATTAAAGGGATCGTTCTTATTCCCAGTAGCTTTCGAATTTGCGTGAGGCCCCGGTGGTGGCATCAGTTGCCGGGGCCGCTGAATCGGTGGTTGGCGC
The DNA here is from genome assembly GCA_002299975.1 of Lactobacillaceae bacterium UBA639. Classification (GTDB taxonomy): domain Bacteria; phylum Bacillota; class Bacilli; order Lactobacillales; family Lactobacillaceae; genus Limosilactobacillus. The sequence goes on along the minus strand of DBOT01000072.1, from coordinate 6,520 downwards.
TGAAGGTGTTGGTTGTTCCTTTTGGAAGGTGAACTGGGGCCGCTCAGCACCTGCCGCCAGGTCGACCGTCGTCACCAGACCAGAAAAGAACCATTCGTCATCAAGGTTGATGTGGTAATTAATCCCATCTTTGGTGGAGGTTAAAACGGCCGCCGTCAGGTCATCCTCGGTGGCAAATCCCTGGTCGGGGGTGTGCTGGACATGGTGAGGTTGGATCGTTGTGCCGAAGAACTTAACCCCATCTCCGTCATTCAGCTGTAGGTGTTTCTGGAACCATTGACTGGCAGTGTCTGTGATGACAAGCTTCATTGAACAACATCTCCTTTTGTTTCACCATACTATACCTGGCGAGAGTGAACAATTATTGTGCTTAACTAAAAATATCCCCAAGAGAATCTCCTGGGGACATTTTTAGTTATTTTCTAAGTGATAGTTTTACCACTGCTTCACACCGGGCGGTCTGCGGCATCATGTCAATCGGCTGGATGTAGTCAACGTGGTAGACACTGGTCAGTCGGCGGAGGTTACGGGCCAGTGAGGCCATCCCGCAGGAAACGTAGGCAAATTTACGCGGCTTGGTCTTGAGGATTGCCTTGATCAGGTTGTCATCCAGTCCAGCTCGTGGTGGATCGACGACCAGAGCATCAAAGTTCAGCCCCGCTTCTTGCCACTTTGGCAGGATCTCTTCGGCCTTACCAACCTCGTAGTGGGCATTGGTAATTCCGTTGAGGCGGGCATTCTCGTTAGCGTCATCCACCGCCTCGGGGATGATTTCCATTCCCCGGACGTCCTTAACCCGGGAGGCCAGGGATAAGCCGATGGTCCCGATCCCAGCGTAGGCATCGATCAAGGTGTCATCAGGCGAGAGCTCCAGGGCCTTGGCCGCTTCCTCGTACAGGACTTCGGTTTGAGCCGGGTTCAACTGAAGGAATGAGCGGGCGGAGAGCTTGAAGTCTAGCCCCATCAGACTCTCAGTGATGGTTTCCGCACCGGCCAAGTGAATTGTCTGGTCTCCCCAGACGAGTGGCGTATCGCCGGGGTTGACATTTTGCATGACCGAAACCACTTCAGGGAGTTGTTCCTTGATGGCATCAAGGAGCTGGTGCTTGTGGATCAGCTTAGGGGTATTGGTAATGATCGTTAATTGCAACTCACCAGTGGTCCATGATTCCCGAACAGCCAGAGTCTTGATGATCCCGCTGTTATGTTCTTCGTCATAGACCGGGATGTTGAGCTTCTCAATTAGCTTGACCATTGTCCGCATAACGTGCATCGTCTGGGGCATCTGAACGGCACACTCCTGCATGTCGACCAGGTCATGGCTATCAGGCTTGTAGAGTCCCGCGGCCACGTGCCCATCGACTAGCCGAACTTGGAACTGGGCCTTGTTCCGGTAGCCGTATTCCGCTGGTGCGGCGATGGTTGGCCGGACGTCGTAGTTACGGTAACCATAAGGCTTGAACTTACTCAGACTATCAAGCACCACTTGGCGTTTGAACTTCAGTTGTTCTGGGTAGGCCAGGTTCTCAAGCTCAAAGCCCCCAGCAACATCAGCGTATGAGTCTCGTGGGGTAACCCGGTGCTTGCTGGTACGACGCAGACGGTGGATCTTAGCCTCGAGAAAACGGGGCATAACCTTGGTGACCTCGGCGACCACGACCTCTCCCGGCAGGGCACCAGGGACAAAGCAGACTTTATGCTTGAAGTAGCCGATCCCGTGACCATTGACTCCCAGGCGCCGAATCGTCAGGGGGAAGCGATCCCCCACATTGACTGTGATATCTTGTTTAGCATGATTTTGTACCATGATTCATTGCTCCGATCTATTATTTGTGTTCCTTATTTTAGCATACTCGCTGGGGTGGGTTGACTTGATCCCCCGTCTGATTAACTTACTTTTATAATCAAAACGTTGAAAATGATTCAACTATTTAAAAGATTACTAATAACTAGTTTTTATCCTTACAAAAATATTGTAAAATAAAAATGTGAAATGTTGCATAAAATAATGAAGGAAGTGACACCTTTGAAAATTGCTGCAATTGCCGGATCAAACGCCAATCATTCTTACAACCGGATGCTGTTGGAATTCATTGCCAAGCAGTACAAGGATACCGATGAGGTTGATGTGATTGATATTCGCGATGTTCCGATGTTTAACGAAAACTACAAAGGGCGCGCATCCAAGGTTATCGCGGACCTTGACCAACGAATTGGTTCAGCTGATGCCGTAATCATTGCCAGCCCAGAATACAACCACTCCATTACTTCCGCTTTGAAGAGCGTTGTGGAATGGCTCTCCTATGAGGTTCATCCGCTGGAAAACAAGCCCGTCATGATCGTTGGGGCTTCTACCCACGAACAGGGTTCCTCTCGTTCCCAGGTTCAACTGCGGGACATCTTGATTTCCCCAGGGGTTAACGCCCAGGTATATCAAGGAAGCGAGTTCTTCATGAGTGACGTTGCTAACGTAATCGACGAGGACGGCAACATCACTGATGAGATGTCAATCAAGTTCCTTGATAAGTGTATCGACGACTTTAAGATCTACGCCCGGTCGATTAACCGGATGGTTGAAGAACGGGCCGCTGAAGCTGCAAAGAAGGAGGCGGCAAAGGACTAATGAAGAAGATTCTTGCACTAGTTGGGACCAACGCCAACTTTTCCTACAATCGTCTGTTGCTTAAGTTTATGAAGAAGCACTTCAAGCAGATGGCTGACATCGAGATCTACGAGATCAGTAAGCTGCCAGCCTTCAGCGTTGATGTTCCCCTTGAAGAGCAGACTGAAGTTTGGAAGCTCAAGCAGAAGGTTAAGGCTGCTGATGGGGTAATCTTCTCCACGCCAGAATACGACCACGGTATTCCGGCAGCACTGAAGAGCGCCGTGGAGTGGCTTTCCTACCACACGACTGTTCTGAAGAAGAAGCCGGTCATGGTAGTAGGGGTTTCCTATGGACGTCAGGCCTCTGCCCGTTCTCAAGTTCAGATGCGGCAGATCCTGATCTCACCAGACTGTGATGCCAACCTTATGCCGGGTAACGAAGTTCTGATCGGTGGGGCCACTCACGTCTTCTCCAAGGATGGTCGCCTGATCAACGCTGAAATGCGGGACAACCTGGAAGAGTGCTTCACTCACTTTATTGAATATATTCAAATTTTTGAAAATGTGGACGAGGAGGAAGTCAAAATGCCAATCAAGCAGCCACGGATCAGTGAGGCTTACATTAAGTTCCCAACTGGTCGTTTATCGCTGAAGGAAGTTCAACAGATCTTCAGCACTATTCCATTTGAAATTGACCTGATTGATAGTACCGACCACTTTGCATGGTACTCAGATAAGCCAAACCGGGAACACGTTCGTGACGTGGCTTCCCTAAATGAACCCGTAACGGAATGCCACCCACCAAAGGCTGTTCCAGCGGTAATGGCCATCATCAACAGCTTCCGTGATGGTAAGCGTGATGTGGTTACGCGGCCACTCTGGATGAACGGTCACCGTTCACTGATTCAATACTACGCACTGCGGGACGTTGATGGTCACTACCTGGGAACGATCGAATTCACTGGGAACGTTGAGTACATCCTGAGCCTCTTTGAAAAGGGTGCCTGGGACAAGGGTGCTGACGCTTCAACTGGTGCTTCCAAGCACGAGGATGCTGCCGAAGCTGAAGACAATGAAACGGCCGATGCTTCAACCGGTGCTTCCGAATCCAGTGATGACAGCAAGGAAACGACTGCAGAAGTCAGCGAACCAGCTGGAATTGAAGAAACCGACGCTGACACTGGCGCTTCCGAGTCTGGTAGTGTCGATGCTGACGATGAGGCTGCTGACGCAACCACTGGTGCTTCCGAAGAAGAATAGTCATTATGGATGAGCAACTGATTGACCAAAAGCATACGCTGACTCATCACGCCTTGGGGACGCGGATTGTGCTGACGGTCTACGGGGATTCATCTGCCGCGGTCCTTCAACCCTCGATGGACCTGATCGACGGGTACGAGGACCGGCTGACGGTCAATCGTGATCAGTCAGAACTGATGGACGTCAACCATGCGGCGGGGATTAAGCCAGTGGTGATATCGCCAACCAGCTATGAATTGGTCAAGATGGCCGTCAAGTATAGTCGGGAGGACTTTGGCTTCAACGCCCTGATCGGTCCCCTGGTTAAGCTGTGGAAGATCGGCTTTAAGGGCGCTAACGTTCCGGACGACGCCGATATTCAGGAACATCTGAAACTGATTGACCCCTGGCAGGTAAAACTCGATGATCGGGCTCGCACGGTCTATCTTGAGCAGGCCGGAATGGAGCTGGACCTTGGCGGCATCGCCAAGGGCTACATTGCCGACCGGATCAAGGATTTCTGGGTCCAGCAGGGTGTATCTGCCGGGATTATCAATCTCGGCGGGAACCTGCTCTTCGTTGGTCCATCACCTCGCCGCAGTGATGGTCAGTGGGTGATTGGGGTGCAAGATCCCCAGCTCCACCGTGGTGAAAACATGGAGGTTGTTCGTCAGGCGGCCTGCTCTGCAGTGACGTCAGGGATCTACGAACGGTTCCTAATTAAAGATGGTCACCGTTATCACCACCTGATCGACCCCCGGACGGGTTACCCGCTCGATACCGACCTGAGTAGCGTGACTGTCTTTACCGACCAATCGGTGATGGGTGAGATCGAAGCCAAGCGGCTCTTCTTCAATGGCCAGCCGATTCCCGGATGGTTGGACCGGCCGGGCAACCGCGGGGCCGTCTTTATCCATAATGATGAGTCGGTTGAAAACGTTGGTATATATTAAGAATGTAAAAAGGAGATTGACAGACACGCTGTCAGTCTCCTTTTGTAGTGGAAATGTTATTGCCAGTCGAGGGCCAGCCCTTGGTATTGTAGGGCGGCGCTCAGTTTATCCCGCGTGGTTTCGTGGTTGTCAAGCTTGGCACCGGCAATCTGTTTGGTAAAGGAATCGATCCGGCGGTTGGCGTCCCGCAGGTCATAGTACTGGGTGACCTCCTGATCGTAGTCCTTGAGGTCGTCGGCGGAGAAGTCACGGTGGTAATCATTTTCCATTACCAGGGTGTCTAGAGGTAGGCGTGGCTTCAGCTGTGGATCTTGATCTGGGATACCGACCTGTAAACCCAGCAAAGGGAAGGTCATCTTCGGCAGGTCAAGGACCCGGATCAGCTCCATGGGGTCATTCTTGATGGAGCCGAGGATTACGCCGCCCAGGCCCATGCTCTCGGCCGCGACCAGGGTATTCTGGACGGCCAGGACGGTATCCTCAACGGCCTGCTGGAAGATATCGGTGGTGTGCAAACGACCATCGTCCTTACCCGCTGCCTGACGGATCTTTTGGTTCCGGTAGAGGTCCACTAAAAAGATCAGCAGATCGCCATTTTGGCCAATGTAGGGCTGGTTCCCCAGCTGCCGAACTGCGGCCCGCTTCTTCTCATCGGTAAGGTGCAGGATACTGAATTGCTACATGAACATACTGGTGGAGGTGTGGCGGGCAGCCTCGTACAGGGTTGTCAGCTGTTCCTTGGAGAGTGGTTGGGGCTTGAAGGCCCGGATGGAGCGGTGATTAAGCTGATGATCAATTGTTGAGTTATGAATCATGATAAGAACTCCCTTACTTTTTGTTAGCTTTATTCTAACATAATCGGTTGCGGTTAGCAGTTGCCAAAAGTGACCAGATGTAATATGATAATAGCAATAAGAAACACGGATGCATTTCAAGTAGACCACACAGAGAAGCCGCGGGTGGTGTGAGCGGCCGGTCGAAACTCCGGTGCAGAAAATGACGTGGGCGGGTAATGCCGCACGGCCGATGACCGTTATCCATCACGAGGGTGGTAGAAATACCAAACTTGGGTGGTACCGCGGAACTAAGAGCCATTTCGTCCCAAAATTTAGGACGGAGTGGCTCTTTTTATTGGAGGTAATGACATGTTAGATATTAAGAAGATTCGTAAAGACCCAGAATTCTTCAAGCAAAAGCTAGCAACCCGTGGTGTCAAGGCCGAAGAAATCGATGAAGTATTGGCCCTTGACCAAAAGCGGCGTGATCTGTTGCAACAAACCGAAACCATGAAGGCCCAGCGGAACGCTGCTTCCAAGAAGATCGGTGAGGCCAAGCGGAACGGTGAATCAGCCGATGAAGCGATCAAGCAGACCCGGGAACTTGGTGATAAGATCAAGGAGTTAGACCAAGAAGTCGAAGCAAACGACAAGGAACTCCATGACAAGATGGGCCACCTGCCAAACATCCCACACGATGGGGTACCGGTCAGTCTGACTGAAGAGGGTTCGGTTGAACTGCGGAAGGTCGGCAAGATCCGTGACTTTGACTTCGAACCAAAGCACCACTGGGACGTTGGTGAGAACCTGGGAATCCTGGACTTCGACCGGGCACGCAAGGTTTCCGGTGCACGGTTTGTTTACTACCTGGGTCTGGGTGCCCAGCTGGAACGGGCCGTCTACAACTTCATGCTGGATGAACACATGAAGGACGGCTACACCGAAGTA
>DBOT01000145.1:11655-20577 GCA_002299975.1 Lactobacillaceae bacterium UBA639 | reverse complement strand
CTTTTGGAGTTAGGTTAGGTAATAGTAAATATTAGTTCTTAGCGGAGTCTTTCATCTTTTCTTCTTGTTGACCAAAACCACGGCCTTCAGCGGCAAAACGCTTGTCACCACGGTAGAGTTCAACACAGGTCCAAGCTAACAGGACCAGAATGACGATGATCGTTATGTATGCGAGGACGTCAGAGGTACCCTTGGACCAAACACCGAAGCCTTCGTAGGTTGCTGGCAGGTTGTAGAGGTTCAAGAAGGTCAACGCAATAACGGAGACCCAACCACAGATCTTAACCCAAGGCCGGTTCTTGAATTCACCCATTTCCACTTCACTGTTAGTCATCATCAGCAGTGGCAGCATTGAGAACGGCAGGGCAAAGGCCAGAAAGACCTGTGAGTTTTCCATCAGTAGGTTCAATGCGGTGTGTTGCTGAATAGTGGATTCACCAGAGGTCATTCCAACACAGAGCAGAACAGGAATAACGGAGATCAGACGGGTAACCAGCCGCCGAGCCCAGAGTGGCATCTTCATGTGGACGAAACCTTCCATGATAACCTGACCAGTCAGGGTACCAGTAATGGTGGAGTTTTGACCAGAAGCCAGCAGGGCAACAGCGAACAGGGTCGACAGGATACCAGACTTAGCGACGGCAATCAGGATTGGGTTGCTAAGCATGGAAGTGTTGTTCAAGGCATCATAGAGACCAAAGAATGAACTATCCTTAACGGCGCCGTACTTGAAGACGGCCACCCCCATGATCAGCAGGAGGGCGTTAACAACGAAGGCCAGGGATAGTTGAATGTTGGAGTCCCAAGTGGTGAACCGAACGGTCTGCCGAATGCTGTCGAGGTCGTTGTGATCGATCTTCCGCGTTTGGGAAATTGCGGAGTGCAAGTACAGGTTGTGCGGCATAACCGTCGCCCCAATAATCCCCAGGGAACCACTCAATGGAGTAATTCCGCCGATCTCAGGGTGTTGGGCAATCGCCTTGGTTGAAGGCAAGAGACCCATGAAAGCAGCTCCCCAGTTAGGATTGGAGAGAGCTACCTGGTAGGCAAAGACAAACAGAATAACCAGAATCAGGCAGGCAACAATTGCTTCGATCTTCCGGAAACCAATCTTCGTCAATAATAGCAGAACTAAAACATCAAGAACGGTAATGAAGACTGATGGGATCAACGGAATGTGGAACAGCAGGTTTAAGGCAATCGCCGCACCAATAACTTCGGCAATATCGGTTGCCATGATCGCTAACTCGGTCATGATCCAAAGAATAATCCCTAATGCTTTACCGGTCCGCGCCCGTGTTGCCTGAGCGAGGTCCATTTGACTCACGATCCCGAGTTTAGCCGCCATGTATTGAAGTAACATCGCAATCAAACTTGAGATCAAGATGGTAGTCATCAGGGTGTATTGGAAGCTTTGCCCACCAGTAATTGAAGTTGCCCAGTTACCAGGATCCATGTAACCCACGGCGACCAATGCACCAGGGCCAGAGTAGGCAAATAATGTTCGCCAGAATCCCTTACCATGAGGGACTTCAACGGTACCGTTGATTTCTTCTAGAGACTTCCCGTTAGCATACTCAATCAAGTGATGCTTACGGTGCTGATTTTTTGTGTTATCCACGCCAAATCCACCTTTCATCTTATTTTGTTAACATGATTGATAACCAAAATTAACTTAATTCGAATACTTTGTTAGGCTACCATAAAAATTTATACAATGCAACTGAAGATTGCCGATATAACGGCGTTTAGAAGGGCAAAAATGCTACGATTTTTATTGACTAATTCGGTGGTTGACAACAATTAAGCGGTTCCAAAATCGGCTTTAGAAACTCTTAAAAACATTTGAAAAATATTTATGAGCTGTTTGGCGGGTACGCAAAATAAGAAAAAGCAGACTAAAAACTTCGGGGCCATGGCGTAACCATGACCCCGAAGTGGATCTTATTTCATCATATCGGTTTTAAGGAGGTAGTGGTGGCCGGCCGTGATGTCGTACTGAACAAGTTGGTAGTCGTGCCACAGCTTCTTCTGCTTTTTAGTGAAGGAGCTGTAGTTAACCACCTTCCCTTGCTGGTTGACGTATTCAGGAGCCGAATTAAAACTGTTAGTCCCATTTTGCTGGGGACTCAGCGCGTAGGCCGGCAGCTCATGGTAGAGCCTAGTAAGCATTGCCTGGTACGGAGTGACACGGGAGTTAGTCTGCTCGGCTGCCATCGCAATGAAGTCGTTCGGGCCGACGTAGTGCGTTGAACGGGTCAGCTTTCGTGCTCCTTGCCGCTGAGCTGCTGGGTTGGAGTAGATGAAGTAGTCGGTCTCGTGAAGCTTCAGGCCATCCTTCTTCATGCTGTTCCGGTAGATCCCAGGAAGGTGGTCCCCATAGAAGACCAGGGTGATTGGTCGGTTAATCTTGTTGATTTCCTTGATGAAGTGTTCCACCGCTGCGTCGGTATAGTGGATCCCCATCGCATAGTTCTCAACCTGAGCGGGATCCGTCCCGTCACCAACCGTGGCGTGGAAACGATTGATCCCGTTGTAAAGGTTGTTATATGGCAGGTGATTCTGCATGGTGACCAGGTTGATGAACTGGGCCCCGTGGTGAGACTTGAGCTGGTCAAGGGTGTTGGCGTAGGCCGTCTGGTCAGACATATAAGTATTCCGGTCGATCTTCTTCTGGTGTCTGATTGGATACTGCTTGCTGCCCAGGTAGGAGAACTTCTTGAAGCCGAACTTCGGGTAGTCGGTGCCTCGGTCGTAGAACTTCTTGGAGTACGGGTGGATAGCTGCCGCGTACTTGAAGCTCTGTACGATTGTTGGGTTATGTTTGAGGTAAGGGACCAACTGGGTGTATGGGGTTGAGAGGGTTTGGGCAAAGTTACACATTGCAAACCCAGTCAGGGTCATATACTCCATGTCGGCGGTCCCACCACCATAACCGGAACTGATCATGATCCCAGAGGTCGTCTGCTTTTTGATGTGATCGATCTTCGGAATCGGATTGGCCTTGAGGGTGACGCCAGGAACCCGGTCGGGGTTGGCGAAACTCTCACTCAAGTTGAAGATAATGGTTTGATCTTTCAGCTGATTAGTTCGCGTGGCGTTGATCTGGCGAGCAGTTTGATTGTACTCACGACTGATCCGGTCCATGGTGGCTTTAGAGTAGCCGTGGGGCCGTGTCATGACCGTGATATCAACGTTATTGAGAAACTGCACAGTCGGACCATTCTGCTTGGCGCCGACCGCCTGGTGGATAAAGTGTGGTTGATCGTCCAACCCGGTCATAATGGTCTGCATCCGGGAACCGTGATGATTCCAAAAGGCCGAACTTCCGAAGGCACAGATGGCGAGGACTAACCAGAAGAGCCGCCATGGCCAGGTGAGCCGTTGGGCGCGATTGTAGTGTTCTAGCGCGATGATGGCTACGATAACGACCACGATAGCAATGCCGCTATAGATAAGTAGGTGGTAATCAATCATCTTGAGCAGACTGTCGAGGTCGTCGATCATTGCCAACTCAGAAGGCAGGATAGGTTCGTTTCGCAGGTTCATCTTCTGGATGTTGGCGATAATCCAGATGACATTGCTCATCCCGGTAACCAACAGTGACAACCAGTAACGATTAGTCAGTGCCTGGAGGGCCTTAAAGGTTACAAAAATCAGGAAGGCCGTCAGCCACAGCATTGACTGCTTAACGAAGAAGGTGTGGTTGCCCATGTAATAGATGGAGAGGTCAGCCAGAACGTAGGCCACCAAGAATGCCAGTAGGCTAGGCCAGCGGTGCCAAATAACAGTTGCAACTCGCCGGCCGACCGTCATCAGCTGCTGGTCAACAGATTGGTTGGTAGTAGTTGTAAGACAGTGATCGATCCGTTCACTGAGTTGCCAACGGGACTGCAACCAATTGGCAAATGAAGGAAGAACAGCAGCGATGACTATTCCTAAGATTACCAGAACTAGGATCACCGCAACCTGGCCAATCAGATTAGGAGCGCCCTTGGTCAGGTTGACCGCCCGACTGATAGCAACGGGATCACTGAACAGGACAGCCAGGCCAGTCAAAAAGTAGCTAGGGTGGCTGACCACCGTGGTAAAGCGGGTTAATTGCTTAGCAAACAGGGTGAAAGCACAGACCGCAATAATGACGGTTGGCAGGAAGGTCGGTGTAGTGAATCGGCCCGCGGTAAGCATGGCGGCGTGTGTCCGGAAGGCGGCATCAGGCATGATAGCGACCAACAGAATATTGACAACGAGGGCGGCACTCAGCCACTTGATGGTGGTCCGTCGATTGGTATTTAACTGATCAGCTAAGGCACCAATCGTCAGAGTCAGTAAATAAAAGGTGACTGAGTTCCCCTTCAGCAGACCAAACATGTCCTGGTTAAAGAGGGACGTTGCCGCAAACGGTAGGACCAGCAGTGTAATCCCGACAAGGGCCCCTGATCGATTAACCTTGGTACGTAGCCAGGGGAGTAGGCCACTGGCGATAATTACTGCGGTGGCGAGCGGCGCCACGTTACGGCTGATGGGTAACAGTGCGTTGTATAAGCGGTGGTAGTTAAACTGGTTGAAGACTAGCCAGTCAACAAGGACCACTCCAGAGGCAGTTAGGAGGGTGTAGAGCCATAGCTTGATAGTCCGTGTAAGGCGGAACGATTGTCGTGCTAAAACCGCGCCGACTGCGAGTAAAGCAATTAGGAAAAGAACAATGGTCCCGCTATGGAGAAGCTGATTGCCGACCATCGCGAGGTCATTATGTGCATACTTGATATAGGGCAGTTGTGGTGACCAGATAATGGTATTGATCCCCCAGCCAAAGACAAGGAGGGAGAACGGCCACCAGGCCCGAACATGTTTCATGAAAATATCTCCCATATAGTAATTAAATATAATCAGTATACCGCAAATTAATTTAAGGCGCGGTTAAGAAATGGTCATCACCAGCAACATTACCATTGACACCGTGTCACTATTGAAAGTAAACTATTGGTGACACGGTGTCACAATCCACCGAATTATACAGAAAGTTCGTGATAAAAAATGTTTCTAGCGTTAAAGGAAATCAAGCACGCTAAGTTCCGCTATGCTCTGATTACCCTCATGATCATGATGATCAGTTACCTGGTCTTCATTCTGATGGGAATGATGCTTGGCCTCGCTGACGAGAACAAGGCAGCCATCAATTCCTGGGGGACCCAAACGGTTTTCCTCAACAAAAATGCAAATGGTAGCCTGAGCGCCTCAATGGTTACTAAGGATCAACTGCCAGCGGGCGATCTGAATAACCATGAGGCCCTAGTTGGCCAGGTCCCGGTAGTGGTCACCAGGGTCGGTCATCATCACCAGCTGAAGGAAAACGCCCAGGTAATCGGTTTAGACCGCCAGCAGTTTATTGCTAAGGATAAGATTAAACTGGTGGCTGGACACCAGGCCAAGGGGGCGTACCAGGTTGTGGTCGACGAAGACCTGCAGGCTAAGGGTTATCGCATTGGCGATCGGGTTCGGCTAAATTCTAGTCAGCAGAAGTATCAAATCGTTGGTTTTGCCAAGGATGCGAAACTCAACGTGGCTCCAGTCATCTACACTACCCTTGCCAACTGGCAACAGTTAAAGGGGGTCAACGACCAGGTCATTGCTAGTGGAGTAATCACCGATCGTCCTGAATCTGCTAAATCATTCGATCAGTTGAGTCACTACTCTGCGAAGAACTTTATTCAGAAGTTACCGGGCTACACCGCCCAGAATAATACCTTTACGTTTATGATTGCCTTTTTGATGGTAATTTCTTTGGTCATCATCGCCGTCTTCTTATACATTCTAACGATGCAGAAGATGAGTAACTATGCCGTCTTGCGGGCCCAGGGAATCCCTGCTCGCCACCTTGTCAATGCAACCCTGGCTCAAGCAGCGATCCTGATGTTGGCCGGTGTCATTGGTGGGGTGATCTTTACCTGGATCACTCAGCTGCTTTTACCAACAACGGTTCCAATAATGATGAACTGGCCAGTCATCGCGGGGATCGGTCTTATTCTGGTAGTCCTTGGAATGCTAGGGGCTCTGTTACCAGTTCGGATGATTCTTAAGATTGATCCAGTTCGGGCCTTGAACAATTGATAGGGGGAAACGACGATGACCGCAATCAAACTGAATAATATTAATAAGTTCTTTGGAACAGACCTCAGTCGCGTTGAGGTATTAAAGAATGTGAATTTTACCGCTGACCTGGGTGAGTTAAGCCTAATTATCGGGCCGTCGGGATCAGGGAAGAGTACCCTGCTGACCATCATGGGTGGTTTACAGACCCCTGACAGTGGGACCGTCTTGATTGACCAGCAAAACCTTGCCGAATTAACGCCTAAACAGCGTGATCAGCTGCGGCTTAATAAGATTGGCTTTGTTCTCCAGTCATATAACCTATTACCCTATCTGAGTGTTAGGGACCAGTTCAAGCTTGTCGACCGGGTTAAGCGCCAGGGGAATATTTCAGCAGCTGAGCGTGACCACCTTCTAGAAGAGCTGGGGATTGACCGTCTTCTTGATCAATACCCTGGTGAATTGTCGGGTGGGCAGAACCAGCGGGTAGCTATTGCCCGCGCCCTGTACACTAACCCGCAAATCATCTTGGCGGATGAACCAACGGCCGCCCTTGATAGTAATCGGGTGAAGGTTGTTGGTCAGCTCCTGAAACAGATGGCCCGTCAACACCACAAGGCAGTCATCGTGGTGACCCATGACCTACGACTGCGAGAGTTTGCCGACCATACTTACCAGCTGATGGACGGACAGTTAACCCGGGAAAACTAATATTTCCCAGGAAATATTCTAATTTATTTCTAAAATACTTTCTTTACTTGGTGTTAAGGTGTCTACTCTTGGTATAATTTTAAAAAATAGCCTACAAAAATTAAGTAAAGGAGACACTCATGGCTTTTCTAGAACTACGTGACATTCATAAGTCATACTATCTCGATAAAGAAGAGTTTCCGGTTCTTAAGGGAATCAGTCTGGACTTTGACCGTGGTGAATTTGTATCCATCCTGGGGGAATCCGGTGGTGGTAAGTCGACCCTGATGAACATCATCGGGGGTCTGGACCGTAACTTCACAGGGAAGGTCCTGGTCAATGGTCAACTTCTCGACCACCATGATCAAAAGCAACTGGATAAGTACCGGCGGTCAACGGTTGGCTACATTTACCAATCCTACAATCTGATCTCTCATCTGACAGTGCTCGATAACGTGTTGATTGCCCTGGATATGACCACCATGAGTCGTGAGGAACAGCGTCAACGGGTCCTCAAGCTATTGGAGAGGGTTGGACTGGGGGACCAAGTTAATAAGCACCCTAACCACCTGTCTGGGGGACAGAAGCAGCGGGTAGCCATTGCCCGGGCTCTGGCTAGTGATCCGCAAATTATCATTGCTGACGAACCGACAGGAGCACTGGACGCCCAGAATACCCAAGAGGTGTTGGCCCTGCTGGATGATATTGCCAAGGATGGCAAGCTAGTTATTGCGGTTACCCACTCGCAGGAGGTGGCCGACCATGGGACACGGATTGTTCACCTTGCTGACGGGATAATCGATGGTGATGAGCGGTTACGGCCAACTTACAGCCTGCCTGCCCACCCAACGCAAATTGCATCCCGTCCCTTGCCAGCAATTGCAAGTTACCGGACCGCATTCAAGCACCTGATGTATAACTTCTGGCGTAATTCCCTGATTATGCTGGGAACAGCAATCGGGATCTTCGCCGTAATTCTCTTCACGGGATTAGGGAATGGGATCAATGGCTATATTCAAAACCAGATTAATTCGCTGGCTAATCCGCGGGCAGTGACGGTCCATAAGAACCCAACGGGGAAGAAGATGACGCAGGACCAGCTCCAGGCGTCAATGCAGAATATGGCGGCTGATCCGCAGTCGATGCTGATCAGTGAGCATAATGTTGACCGGCTACGTAAGCTTAAGGGCGTTTCGGCCGTGGAACCGGGAATGATTGTTCCGGGGTTCCGCCTTTCCTATCAGAAGATGCAACAGAGTGGGACCAATCTGTCAACCTGGAACCATTCTGTTACCACCAGGGCAATTAAGCATGGTCATAAGCCAGGGAACAACGAGATTCTGCTGACTAAGCAACAGGCCATTCAACTAACCAGCCCGACTAAATACCGACAGTTGATCGGTAAGAAAGTTCACATCTCTTTTAATTGGATTGACCGTAATAATAAGCCTGTACCGGTGGAAAGTGATGTTCGGGTGAGTGGGATTGCAGATGGCCCAAGTGCCGTGACCGCCATGAACTATACAACAATGTACCGCTTGATGAAGGATAATGGAGGAACGACGGACGCTAACTTCGTGGCCGTGATCGTCGGTGATCTTGATCAAGTGCAGACGGTGGCTAACCGGATCGATAATATGCGTGACGGGAGCAATAAACGAATCTTCGGCGCGATTACCGTTGGCTCTATCCTGAAGACCGTTAATACCTATGTCAGTCTGGCCTCGACTGTCCTGGCAGCGATTGCCGGAATCTCACTATTAGTCTCCGCCCTGATGATCATTGTGACGATGTACATGTCGGTATCGGAGCGGACCAAAGAGATCGGTATCCTTCGGGCGTTAGGTGAACGGAAGAAGGATATTCGGCGACTGTTTACCTCTGAGTCGATCCTAATCGGCCTGTTCTCAGCAATTCTGGCGATGGTTCTGGCCCTGATAACTACGGCCATTCTTAACCATGCGCTGTACGGCATGATTAAGTACAATATCGTTCAGATTACTGCCGGAAACATTATTTTTGCCTTTGTAGTGGCGATCGTGATTTCCTTCATTGCGGCCCTCCTTCCAGCACACCGGGCAGCAAATCTGAACCCAATCGATGCCTTAGCGGCAGACTAAATAAAAAGCTCAATTCAGTTGG
>DBOT01000145.1:0-11633 GCA_002299975.1 Lactobacillaceae bacterium UBA639 | reverse complement strand
AGTTGGGCTTTTTTAACTTATTAGACAAATGAATACTGTTAGTACAATATCTTAAATTAGACCATAAAAAAATATTAGGTAGACCAAAATGGGCGTATAATAAATAGTGGAGGTGTTAAAAGTGACGACAGTTTTTGTTCATGATAATGATAAGACGCAAACGGTTCATTGCTCTGACGGTACACAAGGGGTCATGCAGATTACTGATGTAGACTCAGCACCAAAGTACGATTTTAAGTTTTATGGTCATGCTCACCCCGGGTTTTATTTGGATGCGGACCAATACCACAGTGGTGAGGAGCTCAAGGTGGAAGATGTTTTAGATACGGAAGAATTCCAGCTTAAGTTTGTTTAATGGGGATAAAAAATAAGGATTATGGTTAATACCATAATCCTTATTTTTTAACAATTTGCTCAGCATGATTTAAGACATCGGCGATCAGCACCACTACTTGGGGATCATCGAGGTGGTAGATAACCACTTTTCCCTGCCGATGCTGCTGGACGAGGTTGTACTTACGTAACAGTTGAAGCTGGTGAGACACACCAGATTGCTCCCAGTTTAATCGCTCACTAATTTCGGAGACACTCATTGAATGCTGGATCAAGAGATAGAGAAGCTGTAATCGTTTGGGATTACCGAGAATTTTGAAGAAATGACTGATACGTTCAAGGTTGGGATTTTCATTTACTGGCACGGCAGATCACCACTTTCATTCTAAAAACGTATTAATTGACGTTTAACCAACTAAGTATATTTTTATTCTAAAATTTTAAACGAAAAAAAGCAAAAGTAGAATTACTTTTGCTTTTTTTCTTGTTTGAAGAATAGTCATATTAGAGTGCTAAGTGTTGACCAACATAAATAATGTATGGACTTTGCAGGTTATTCTTGCTTGCCAGTGTCCGCCAGTTCAAGCCATATTGAGCAGCGATCTTTGATAGCGAATCACCGCTCTGGACGATGTAACCAGTATTGCCGGCTGAGACGTGACTGACAGAACTACTCTGATGAGTTACTTGACTGTTACCACGAACTTGTAACCGTTGACCAACATAAATCTGGTTCGGGTTGCTCAGGTGGTTAGTTTGTGCCAACTGGGTGTAAGTTGTGTTGAACTTAGCTGCGATCCCAGAGAGGGTGTCACCACTCTGAACAGTATAAGTTGCCGCAGTACTGTTATTGTTGGTGCGCTGTGACTGTGAATTGGTGTTTGTTGTTGGCGCTTGGCTAGTGGCCTGAGCCCGGAGTTGGAGACGTTGACCAACGTAGATCCGGTTTGGATTACTCAAGTGGTTGATCTGCGCCAAGCTCGTGTAGGTCGTGTTGAACTTGTTGGCGATGCCGGAAAGAGTATCACCACTTTGGACAGTATAGGAGCTGACGCTTGAGGCGGGTTGAGTATTGGTGGACTGGGAATTGTTGTTAGTAGGCTTTGGTGCCTGGCTATTAGTTTGTTCCTGAGCCCGGAGTTGGAGGCGTTGACCAACATAGATTCGGTTTGGATTACTCAAGTGGTTGATCTGTGCCAAGCTCGTGTAGGTCGTATTGAACTTATTGGCAATGCCGGAAAGGGTGTCACCACTTTGAACGACATAGGAGCTGACATTAGCATTTGAATCAGTATTAGTAGTCCCGGCATGCTTGGAATTGGTGTTAGCCTGTGTTTGGTGTTGGTCTGCGGCAGATGAATTTTGCCGGACCAGCAGGCGCTGACCAACGTAAATCCGGTTGACGTTCTGAATATCATTTAGGTGCGCCAAGGTGTTGACGGATGTTGAGAACTTATTAGCAATGCCGGAAAGGGTATCACCACTATGAACGGTGTAGTAGTTGGTGTTTCCGTTGGCATCAAAGTTAGTATCCGATGCTGAGGTGTCAGTATCCTTGTTGGTGATTGTTCGTCCGGAGAAAGCAACTGAATCAAGTTGGTTCAAGTTATAGGTTTGAACCAGTCTGATCAATGAGTTGGCATAGCTTGGATCAGTGGCATAACCGTCTTGACGAAGCTTCCTGGCAACGGAGACGTAGTTGGTATCACCCAGCAGATTGTGGTAACGGCGATTACTGTACAGGAAGTTACCATGGTCTTCAACTGATTCAGAGTTGTTGTCGTAGGCCCGGAAATTATCGTTGATGTAGACACTCCGACCGCCATAAACTTCACGGGTCCGCATTGTGACAGAATGGCCATTATAAGAACCCTTGATTCCAAAGAGGTTATGCGCGTTAGTAGAAAGGGATGATTGTCCCCAGCCGCTTTCCAGGATAGCTTGCGCAACAGTGATCGATGGTAGAACCTGGTACTTGTTCCAACCGGCAACGGCACCTGGCGCTACACTCTGGATGAAGTTTTGGCAACGGGCATTATTGCTGAAGTGAAGGGAAGATAAATCGACTCCATTATTTTGCTGAGCAGGGATGGTAGCCGCCATTGCCATTGTTGTCGTTGCTTCTTCGGCAACACTTTTGGCACTTGAAGCTGAGCTAGGTTGACTTGAGGCCGTGCTGGATGAAGCAACAACAGCACTAGCGCTTAAAGTTGAAGTGCTAGTAGCAGCTGAGCTATTAGTAGCTGCCGAACTCTCAGCAGTAGTGGCAGAAGCAACGGCACTGCTATTATCGACGGCTGAGCTATCAGCGACCGAGTTACTGTTTGGGGTGACACTGGTAATTTGTGGTTCTGCTTTTGCTGATTGGCCATCATCGGCATGGGCAACCGCTCCAGTAGCAGTGAGCATCGTAAGTGCCGTAATACCTGCGAACATCCACTTTCGACCACTTTTATACATTTTGAAATGTGTAACTGAATTTGTAGATTCCTGACGATTCATTAGCATGAACTCCCTTGACTTAAATAACTGATAAATAAAAATGCAAAGCTTTGGCAAAAAAATTTAAGAACTTATTAAGATTTACGGCTATTACAAAGTTAACATTAATTTGGTCAATCGTCAATTTAGCAGGGAAATAGATTATTAGTAGATTTATATTTGTGCTAAGCGAGATCGGCTAGTTTGATAGCCTTTTCACTTAAGCAGGAGGGATAAATTATTCGGCAATAATATTCAAACAAATGAAAAAAATCACATATCATATTAAGGTACAAATTTGTGAAATAAGTTACGCGTCCGCAAACGGTTAAGCTATAATAAAATGGTTACTGACAAATGTGTCAGCTAATTCTGGAAGAAAGTAGGGATTGATTAAATGGTTGCGAAGTTAAAGGATGTTGCCGAACTTGCGGGGGTTTCGGTAACCACCGTATCTCGAGTGATTAACAATTATGGATCCTTGAGTGAAAAGACCATCAAAAAGGTCCACGCGGCAATGCGGGAATTAAATTACCAACCCAATGCACTGGCCCGGGCAATGCAGGGGAAGCCTTCCAAGTTTATCGGTCTAATCTTTCCTAACCTGATTAACCCCTTCTTTGCAGAGTTAGTCAATGAATTGGAACGCCAGCTGTTCACCAAGGGCTACAAGACAATTATTGCATCCTCAGCGGAAAATCCGGAGATCGAACATGACTATCTGAATATGCTGATTGCAAACCAGGTTGACGGTATTATTTCAGGTTCACATAACTTAGATATTGAAGAATATCACCAGATCACAGCCCCCATTGTGTCATTTGACCGGTATCTGGCTGACAACATTCCGATTGTCTCGGCCGACAGCTACCAGGGGGGCCAGTTAGCCACCAAGTACCTTCTTGAACATCACGTGCGTCGGATTGCCGTGATGGTTGACGAAGACCAGTCAGTATCCCCTACTGTTAACCGGCTCCAAGGAGTTGTCGATTATCTTGGTCAACAGCACCGCAGCTTTGACCCTCTTGATGCTCACCAGGCTGATCTGACGTCTGTTTTCCCCGGTATTTACGACGGCGTAATTGCTTCTAATGATGTCCAGGCTCTGGAGATTAGTAATATCTATCGCCAAGCGGGGCTCAAACTCAACCAGGATTACTTCTTGACGGGGTATAATGGTTCCCGACTGATTCGTCAGACCAACCCGATGTTACCAACGGTGATTCAGCCGATTGAGGAACTGAGCGCTAAGCTGATCGATACCCTGATGGCCCGGATCAAGAGTCCTCAAGCGGCGGTATCGTCGGTGGTAGTTCCGGTTCATTTTTACGATCCGCAAAACTAAAGAACATATAAAAAGACTCCAACGTTCAGTTTCATGAATGTTGGAGCCTTTATATTTACAGAGTGATTTTCTTACCACTATGTTAGTGGTTACTTACTTTGCATAAACCGTTGGAGCAATTCGGTTTCTTCAGAAGTCGCCACTGCGTTTGATGACTTGATGTCGTGAATTCGTTCGACTGATAGATGGCTTCCAAAGGCAACTTCGTTATCGTTTAAGTCGTTTTCACGCTCAAAGTTGATGAGCTTTAGAGCTAACTCACTCAAATTGTCCATGAAATCAATTCCTCCTTAATGATTATGTCACGTAGACTTGTGTTAGTTCATGTCTCATTGTAGAACATGTTGAAAATTTATGCCAAAATTTAGTTTAGCACAGATCGGCCCGATTGCGAGAATTAAATTCGCAATGTTCTGGTCGGAAAGCCGGGACATGGGCGCAATTTTGTGTGATAATCTATGTAATTACTTTTTAGATTGGAGAATGATTATGAGTTGGAATTGGCTTTGATGGCTCCTCTGGATTTTGGCAATTGTCTTTTTCTGCTACGTCATCCACTATATCCGGGTGCAGCAGTTGATGCTGATCGCCAAGACGAAGCGGGCATTTGATAAAAAGTTGTTTGGCCGTTACGTTATCTTGGTGCTGGTGGCCCTCCTGTGGCTTGGAACGATGTCTTACATGACCTTCTTCCGCCAGGTTGACCTGAGAAACAGTCAAGAAACACGGATTAGTACAAAATATTACCCGTTACAAATTAGTAATAAAGATGATGACTATTACTACGTTCTGGCAACCCGGAGCAAGGGTGGTAACCATCCGGTTGTTTCCTATACTTACTGGTCAGGTAACAATAAGTATATGACCACCTCGCGCTTTGGTTCGGTGGCGGATGGTGACCGAATTATCCCGCTGAGCATCAGTGCTTTGCCATGGAACCGGAAGGAACTTAAGAAGCATGATTCCCAAACTGGCCATGCGTTTGCGGCCGTTATGTCGGTTCACTACCGGAATACGCCACTAAACGGGGTCGGCCTGCGGGCTAACCGTGAGTCAGCTGCATACACGCTTTTACGGGTGCCATCATCAGAAATGGTCGTTGAGCGGTAGTAGTTGGGGCACTTTATGACGACGAAAAAAGATACCGTGAAGTTAAAATGGGTAGCTCTGGCAAGCTTATTAAACAATACTGGAGCTGCCTTTTTGTGGCCATTGACCACGATGTATATGCATAACTACTTGCACCAGACCCTGACAACAGCGGGTCTGGTCATGCTGTTCATGTCGATTGCGATGATGGCAGGTAACTACGTTGGTGGCTGGTTATTTGACCACTGGAGTCAATACCGAACGGCCCTAATCGGTGTGGGGCTCTCAACGCTGGCGATCTCCTTATTGATCTTCATTCATGGCTGGCCCTACTTTGCCCTGCTGATGATGCTGAACAGTTTCGGTGACGGGATCAACGCAACAATTGTCAATTCGTATGGTTCTCTGATCACCCAGCACACCTCCCGCTACGTGTTCAACTACATCTACATGGCCTTTAACATTGGGGTTGTTATTGGAACCCTGCTGGTTGGGGTGTTGTTACCGATCAGTGTAGTCCTGGTCTTTGCGGTAGCCACGTTCTTCTATGCACTGTTGACCATCCTGGTAATTCTAACCTTCAACGTTAAGGTAAAGATTCCTAAACGATCAGCGACTCGGGAGCGGCAACGAGTACGGTCACCGCAGCATCATCGCCTGATCATCCTAATCTGGTTGATTCTGTTGAACCTAGTGACGATCCACCTCAGTTACTCCCTGTGGGAGAGCGTGATGGCCGTCCACATGACCAATATGGGGATTCCGTTCTATGCTTACAGTATGCTGTGGACATTAAATGGGGTGCTGATTATTATCGGCCAACCCCTGGTTAACAAGTTGAGTCCCTACGTCCGGCTGTCGAGCCAGATCATTGTCGGGATCCTGATCTTTGCCTCGTCATTCTTGCTACTGGTCTTCGCCAGGAGCTTGCTGGATTTCACCCTGGACTTTGTGGTGCTGACGATTGGTGAAACGACGAGCTTTGCGGGCCTTCCCGCCTGGATTGCCCAGCTAACCGATGTTGATGAGGCGGGACACTACCAGGGACTATTAAACATCACCATCTCAGTTGGCCGGGCGATTGGTCCCCTGTATGGTGGTTATGTCATTGAGGCTGGTAACTACCAACTACTCTTCATCTCAGTTTTTCTGATGATGTTCATTACCCTTTTGATCGTGATCGGTTACCTCACCCGAATTCACCGACTTCAGGCTCGTTCCTAATTGGGTGGACCCGGGCTAGGAGCTATGGTAAAATCACAGGTGTGTAAAAGCGTTGAGTAGAAAATAAAGTGGTTGCAGAACTGACAGAGAACCAGTGGAGCTGAGAGCTGGTAGCGACCATGAAGACACCTCTACTAGCTGGACGGGGGAATAAAGTAGTCCGTCCCGGATGACCCGTTAACGTCATGAAGTTGAGAAACTTCCTGAGGTAGTGACTGTGAGGCCACTACGAATAGAGGTGGCACAGTGAATTTAATTCGCCCTCTAAGGCTGATGGCCTTGGAGGGCGTTCTTTATTGTGCTCGACGTGAAATTTGAAAGGAGATAACAAGATGGATTATCAAAAGCCAAAAGGTACAGCCGACCTGCTTCCGGGTACGACCGGCCTGTGGGAAAAGGTTGAAGCAAGTGCCCGGGAAGTCTTCCGTGAATTTGGCTACCGGGGGATCCGGACACCAATGTTTGAAGACTACAATGTTTTCTCACGGAACGTTGGGGACACTTCTGACATTGTAGAAAAGGAAATGTATGATTTCCACGACAAGGGTGATCGGCACATTGCCCTGCGGCCTGAGGGGACAGCCGGCGTTGTTCGGGCTTATGTTGAGAACAAGCTCTATGGCCCTGAATACCCGAAGCCATACAAGGTCTACTACATGGGCCCAATGTTCCGTTATGAACGTCCACAATCTGGTCGGCAACGTGAATTCCACCAGATTGGTGTGGAAGCATTGAACAACGAATCACCACAGATCGATGTAGAAGTCATTGCCATGGCTATGACCCTCTTCAAGCGGTTCGGTGTGCCTAACGTCAAGTTGACCATCAATACCCTGGGGGACAAGAAGGTGCGTGAGGACTACCGTCAGGCTCTGATCGATTACCTGAAGCCACACTATGATGAGCTCAGCAAGGATTCCCAAGAACGGCTCTACCGGAATCCACTGCGGGTCCTTGATAGTAAGGACGAAGGTGATAAGAAGATCGTTGCCAATGCACCATCGATCCTCGACTACCTCGATGATGAATCCCAAGACTACTTCGACCAGGTCCAGAGCTTACTGAAGCAACTGGGAATTGATTACGAGATCGATACCAACATGGTTCGGGGACTGGATTACTACAACCACACCATCTTTGAAATCATGTCTGACTCACCAGTCTTTGGTGGTGGCTACACCACGGTTTGTGCCGGTGGCCGTTACAATGGTCTGATCAAGCAGCTCGGTGGTCCTAAAGAAGGGGGCATTGGCTTTGGTATGGGGGTTGAACGGCTGATGTTACTCCTTCAGCAGGAGAATCCCGAATTCGCTCCTAAGGACACACTGGACGTCTTCTTTGCCAGTGCTGATGACCAAGGGGATGCCCTGGCCTTTGACCTCTTGAACAAGGTTCGTCAACAAGGCGTCGTTGCCGACAAGGACTACAGTGGTGTCAAGGTCGGTAAGCAGATCAAGGAAGCCTTCCGGCGCAACGCTAAGTACTTTGCCGTATTTGGCAGCCGGGAAGTTGACGAGGGGAAGTTCCAACTGAAGAACGCCGCTACTAAGGATAGCGTCGAAATTGCAGTAGATGACTTTGCAGCTGATCCTGCTAAGTATCTGAAGTAAAAGATTATAAAAATAAGGGATCATGGCGACATTGTCATGGTCCCTTATTTTAGAAATTGTACTTTGAATCAATCGTCGACCGCGTAAGTCCCCATGTCATCGGCAATCACGATCCGGCCAGCGTGTTTAGCGCCGTCACCCTTAGTCAAGCCGACCTTGTTGAAGGCAAAGGTAACAGTGGCGTCGGCCTTAACTGCGGTTCCCATGATCTCACCGGTATCCGTGTTGATCCCGGATGGCATGTCGACGGCCACCACCAGGGCATCGCTTTGGTTGATTGCGTTGATTGCATCAGCGTAGGCCCCGGTTACTGGCCGATCGATGCCGATTCCGAACATGGCATCAATGATCAGGCTGGCCTGCTTGAGGACGGCCAGGTCAGTTGTTTCGGGAATCTGGTAGTATTGGCAGATCTTTTCCTGGGTCTGGTGCTCTGCCGAGGCGTGGTCCGGATTACCAACGTTGAGGATGGTTGCCTTGACCCCGGCAATGTGGAGGAGCCGGGCCACATCGAGACCGTCCCCACCGTTATTACCACTACCAGCAACCACCACAACATGGTCCAGGTAGAGGGGAAAAGCGTTGAGCACCTCGTCCCGAACTGCCAGGGCCGCCCGTTCCATCAGGACGAGTGAAGGAATACCGATTTTATTGATCGTATAGGAGTCGTAGTGTCGCATTTGTTCAGCCGTAATTGGTGTTTTTTCCATAATTGATTACCTCCCGAACGTTTAATCAACTTAACTGTACCACTAATTACAGTTGTCAGTTGAATTTGCGGGACAGAAAAGTAGAATGGGTAGTAAAGTGAAAAGAGGACATGACGTATGAGTAAAAAGGGCAAGTATGAAGTCTTGAAGTTCACCTGTATTCCAGTTGAAACGGATGCGGATGGCAAGTACCAGCTTAAGCTTGATCCGGCGGGCAATGCTAAGCTGCACGTCTGGCGGATCGGTAAACACACCAAGGGAAAATACCAGGGTCCCGGTCAACTCCTGATGACCGAGAATAACCTGACAGCGGTGATTCTGGTGGCGGAACCGCTGGCCTTTAAAGACCGCCACAGCGAGACGCCGATGCAACGTTTCCTAACGACCCGGGTGGATGATGATGTCCTGCAACAGGGATTAGCACTGCTAAAATAAAAAATAACGGGAACCGTGTTTGATGCGGTCCTCGTTATTTTTAGTTTAAATCAGTCAGCAGTTGTTCCTTGAGGATGATGGCCTGGTTGTGCTGTTCGTCCTTGGCACCATACAGGAGGATGACGTTTTGGGTGGCAAGCTTTTCTTTAACTAGCTGCCGAAGCTGGACATAGGCGGGATTGTCCGCAAGTTCCTTCAGGTAGCGGGTCTTGAATTCTGCATATTTAGCCGGATCGTGGCCAAACCACTTCCGCAGGTCATTAGTGGGACCAACTTCCTTCAGCCATTCATCCAGGTGGGCGTCAACCTTAGAAATCCCCCGGGGCCAGAGACGATCAACCAGGACCCGGTAGCCGTCGAGGTCGGCGGGCTTGGTATATATCCGTTCTGTTTTGAGTTCCATGTGTGTTTCTCCCTTCGATTCGTGGTAACTTTAGAATAGTTCTTTTAAGGGGGAATTCAAACTATGTTGTCTGAATACCAACAATTTTTTACCGGTCGGCCCACAACTGAGATCGCTCAGGACCTGCTGGGTAAACTCGTGGTCTACGACGGACCGGATGGTATGACCGGGGGCTACATCGTCGAGACCGAGGCCTACTTAGGGGAGAATGATTCGGCGTCCCATGCCTTTAATGGCCGGCGGACTGGCTATTCTGAATCCCTGTATGGCCAGCCGGGTGATATCTACCTCTATCAGATCCGCGGCCACTACTGCTTTGACATCGTCGTCCAGGACAAGGACGAACCACAGGGAATCCTGCTGCGTGGTATTGAGCCGGCGATTGGGACCGATCTGATGGCCGCCCACCGGAAGATGACAGGGGTTAACATTACGAACGGCCCCGGGAAGCTCGTTCAGGCCCTTGGGATTCACTCCCGGAGTCTCGATGGTCAGCCGATGGAAACCAGCCCGCTCCGGGTCGATCTTGACCGGTATAAAATTCCCCGGGAAATAATGACAACGCAGCGGATTGGGGTCAACATGCAGGGCAAGGATGGCGCCAATCCCCAGCGCTTCATCGTCGCCGGAAATCCTTATGTATCGGGGATGCGTAAGCGGATGATGGACCTTGAAAAACACGGTTGGAAGGACTGATCACATGGCATTGACATATCAACAACTACTGACGGCAGTTCCCCTGGTTCTGCGGGCGGGAAATGTTCCTAATATTGTCGGTGATGCCGGGATCGGGAAGTCTGCCCTGGTTAAGGATGTTGCCGACCGGCTGGGGGCTCAACTGTTTACCACGGTAGTCAGCCTGAGTGAAAAGGGAGACCTAGCGATTCCAGTTCCGCCGTTGACCAATGATTCCTTTGTTGAGACCCAGCGCTATGGTCGGCTCGCTAATGTCCAGTTTGGCTACTCGGAAACCCTGATCAGAATCATCAAGGACGCCGAAGCCCACCCCGAGGCGCCGATCATCTGGTTCCTCGATGAGTTCAACCGGGGGACAGCGGCTGTCCAGAGTGAGCTGATGAACCTGGTTTTGCAGCGGCGGATCAACGCGCTGCGGCTTCCGGATACCGTCATGATCGTTATCGCGGAGAATCCGGATAGTACGATGGCGGGCTTCGACGATCGGGAGTATGCAGTGGCCACCGCCGATGCAGCGATTAAGGATCGGACGGTCCGGTTGGTGATGACTACCTCCACTGCGGAATGGTTAGACTGGGCACGCACAGCAGGAATCAACCAGTTGGTGATCAATTACCTGACCACCTATCCAGAGCGGTTAGCGGTCCACGATCCCGATAATTTGGACCTGCAGCCGACGCCCCGGGCATGGGAGCGGGTTTCAAATAACTTGAACCAGTTACAACAGTTACCACCGGCTACCCAGCAGGAGCTTGCCGCAGATCTTTTCAGTGGTGACCTAGGAAATGAGGTAGGAGTCTCCTTTGCCCAGTTTGTGCTAGCACAGGGGAAGCAGCTCACCCTGGAGGCTATCCAAGCCAAGCCTACCAGTCGGGAAAACTTTGCGGGGGCTGACGAGGCGACTAAAGTGCGACTGCTCCGCGAATGGGTTATGGATGATGAGCGGGCACCACTGAGCAAAGCAGCCGGAGCTAGTACCTTTAGTGCGTTGCTGGACCAGGTGAGTCCTGACGGTCAGTTCGCAATTGCCCAATCTATCGGTGACCAGCTGGACCAGATTATCCAACCGATGTATGAAGCGGCTAAGGAAGATTCCGTAGGGGCCGTGGCCAAGCTGTATCGCCGCCTGGCTGAGATCGCCACGCGTGGGGACCGGAACTGATGGCCTTTTGGAATAAGATCTTCCATCGGCATGCTACCGCGAGTGCGCCGGCAATGGTCAGTCAGGTAATCGTCGCGGTATTGCAGGAGCACCGCCTGTTGGGAGAAATCCTCCTTCAGCTACCCCGCCAATTTGATGAGCACCA
>DBOT01000123.1 GCA_002299975.1 Lactobacillaceae bacterium UBA639 | reverse complement strand
GTGGGCTTTGATATCTCTAAGGCGGGGGTGACACTGGCAACGCAACTAGCAATGGATGCCTTCTTCTGCGTGGCGGACCTGCGGCAGTTACCATTTAACGACAGTTCATTTGACGCCGTTATCGAACTGTTCTCACCGTCAGACTACGCGGAATTCAACCGGGTACTGGCTCCGGGCGGGACGCTGGTCAAGGTAATTCCAAATGCCGATTACCTGGGGGAGCTGCGCCACCTGTTGTATGATGATGAAGATCAGCACGCCAGCTACGATAATTCCCGGGTCAAGGAACTGTTTGCCAAGCATTACCCGAACTGTCAGACACAACGGGTTCGTTATCAATTCTCGATTCCAGCTGGCATGCAATCAGCCCTGGTCGAGATGACCCCGCTGCACTGGGGACGGGGCGCCAAGCAGCTGACTCCCGAAGAACTTGCCGCATTCCATGAAGTGACGGTTGACGTCAGCTTATTAATTGCTAAAAAAATTTAATAAAGTGTTTGCACAAACGACAAAATAGTGATAAAGTACCATATGAGAAATCGTTTAGCAGTTGACATCGAACAGATTCGTTGGTAACTGCTAAAGAGTACTTCATTAAAGCAGCGTTTCGCCGTGCCCACACCGAGACCCTGCTTTTTTTATTTTTCTGAGGAGTTTTTAGTTATGACCAATCACATTGTATTGTTTGAACCATTGTTTCCTGCTAATACGGGTAACATTGCCCGGACCTGTGCGGGAACCAACACGGAACTACACCTGATCAAACCGCTGGGCTTCTCGACCGATGACAAACATATGAAGCGGGCGGGCCTGGACTACTGGGATAAGGTCAAGATCACCTACCATGATGACCTCCAGCAGTTTGTGGAAAGCGTGCCCGACATCAGTAAACTGTACCTGGTTTCTAAGTTTGCCAGCCGCGACTATACCGACGTGGATTACACCACTGAGGGTGACCATTACTTCCTGTTCGGCAAGGAAACGACCGGGCTACCTGAGCAGTTCATGCGCCGTTACCCGGAGAATGCCATCCGGATTCCACAAAACGATGATAATATTCGGGCGCTTAACCTCTCCAACAGTGCGGCCATTGTTATCTACGAGGCGTTGCGGCAACAGAGTTTTCCGGGTCTGGCGCGGGTGCACACCTATCACTTTGACAAGTTGAAGTAGTTTGAGGAGGGCATATGGCACAGCGGAAGAAAACAACAAAAAAGCGCCGTTCACGACGTAGTTCTACCGCCAAGCAGCACCGCCTGATCAATAATTTAGTGGGGATTATTGTTGTCCTACTAATGCTGGTGGGGCTGTTTAACCTTGGCGCCTTAGGAGCGGTCATTCAAGGACTATTTAAGCTTCTGGTTGGGGCCAGCTACCCGGTGTTGATGCTGATCGTCCTCCTTTATGGCTTTGGCTTTGCCCTGTACGCCCGGTGGCTGCACTTTACTCCTCGGCGAATTGTCGGGTTCGTGGTCTGCTATCTGGGGTTATTGATCTGGCTGCATGTTTTAATGATGAACCAGTTGAATGTCCACGCGAAGATTCCCGCGGTTACCTGGAGCAACCTGAGTAAGGCCCTTCTCAATGGTGACAGTACCCTGCCGATCGGTGGGGGAATGTTGGGAGCCTATCTCTATGCGGCCTGTGATGTCCTAGTCGACCGGATCGGGACCGCTATTTTTGCCTGGCTATTGATGGTCAGTGGGGTAGTGATCTTCTTCGCCCTGCCATGGCGTGATTTTCTCCGGCTCTGTGGTCACCTGGTCCAACGATTAATGACTGCCCTTCATGCAGGAGGCCAGGAATTATCGGCTAAGGTAAAGCAGCCTGGGGTGACGGCTCCAGCTTCAACCACCGCAGGACCGTCGCTTGGTAGGAAGGTCCAGGATTTCTTTAAGGACGATGAGCCTGAAGAGACAGCAACCACTACGCCGCCCGTAAAGGAACCAACTCCTCAACCAACGACCGCGGTGAGTGAGCCCCGGATCACCGTAGCCAGTGATCACCAGGAAAGTGATGAGCAAAAAGAGACCAACGATGAACAGCCGGAACTGGCGCTGGCAGGAGCGTCGGCCCAGGCGGATAAGGACTACCAGCTGCCACCACTGACTCTGTTGAGCAAGGTCAAGCAAACGGACCAGCAGGCCGATCTGAAGAACATCAAGAAGAATACCAAGATCCTTCAGGAAACGCTGAAGTCCTTCAATGTTGATGCGACGGTTGAAAACGTCAACCTGGGACCTTCTGTCACCAAGTATGAACTCCGGCCGGCAGTCGGGGTTAAGGTTAGCCGCATCACCCACCTGGCTGATGACTTAGCGCTGGCGCTGGCGGCCAAGGACATTCGGATTGAGGCACCGATCCCCGGGAAGTCGCTGATTGGGATTGAAGTGCCGAACCAGCAGGTAGCCACCGTTGGCTTCCGCGACATGTTCGAGGCGGCACCGCAGGATGATAGCCCGATGGATGTTCCCCTCGGGCGGACCGTCACTGGGGATGTCGAGATGGCTGACCTGACTAAGATGCCCCACCTCCTGATTGCCGGTGCGACCGGGAGTGGTAAGTCGGTTGCCATTAACGTCATCCTGACCAGTATCCTGCTCAAGGCTAAGCCGCACCAGGTCAAGATGTTACTGATTGATCCGAAGAAGGTGGAGTTGAGTGTCTACAACGATATTCCCCACCTCCTCAGCCCCGTGGTATCCGACCCGAAGAAGGCGGCCCGGGCCCTGGGAAAGGTCGTTTCAGAGATGGAACGCCGTTACGAGTTATTCGCCAAGTTTGGGGTCCGGAACCTCAAGGGCTATAACCATCTCGTTCAGCAGCAAAATAATGCCCATCCCGATGACCAGCAGCCATCGTTGCCCCTGGTCCTAGTCGTTGTTGATGAATTGGCCGACCTGATGATGACGGTCTCCAATGATGTGGAAGACGCCATTGTCCGGATTGCCCAGATGGGACGGGCCGCCGGGATTCACATGATTCTGGCGACTCAGCGGCCATCCGTGGACGTCATTACCGGGTTGATTAAGGCTAACGTTCCTTCACGGATTGCCTTTGCGGTTTCAAGTGGGGTCGACTCCCGGACAATTTTGGATTCTAATGGTGCGGAAAAGCTGCTTGGTCGGGGGGACATGCTTTTCCAACCGATCGATCAGAACAAGCCGGTCCGGGTTCAAGGCGCATTTATTTCCGACCAGGACGTCGAGGCAGTGGTTGACTTCATCAAGCAGGAACGGCCAGCCGAATATGATAAGCAGATGGTGGTCAGTGACCAGGAGATGGCCGAAGAAGCTGAGAAGGCGGACGAGGATCCCCTCTTCAAAGAAGCACTCGACTTCGTAGTTCAAGAACAGCGGGCCTCGACTTCACTGATTCAACGCCGCTTCCGGATTGGCTACAACCGGGCGGCCCGGATCATTGATGATATGGCCCAACGCGGTTATATTAGTCCAGCTAATGGTTCTAAGCCGCGGGAGGTCTATAAGAAACCTGATCAGTCAGAATAGTAAAAAGCGGCAGCGCAAATTAATTACGCTACCGCTTTTTACTGTATTAAATAAGGTTCAATGCGGCGACCGCACTGAAAATCAGTGATCCCAACATCGCAATCAGCATTAACCAGATGGCGACCATGGTGATCTTTTGAAAACGTGTCTTCTTTTTCCGTTGCATAACCTTTAACCGCCTTTCACGATATCAACTCCTAGTAGTGTACCGCATTTTACCACTAGCTTTCAAACAGAATACTAAATTTATGGTAGACTAAAACCAACTAATTTTAAGGTGGCTAGAAAAGTGTTGGTCGACTATCATCATATCTTAATGCAGCTGGTGATCGTTCTATTGTTGTGGGGGTTAACCCGTTTGGTACGGCGAATTAACCGGGGACCGCGGGTGCGGCGAGTCTGCCGTTATGTTTGGGTATGTGTCCTTTGGATAATGAGCTTTATCAACCTGGGGATGTATTGGACAGCCTACCCGATTGCCCTGTGGATGGTGCTGGCGCTTGGCCTGATTTTTATTCAACTGGCTCACAACCATGAGTTTATCTATCGGCGCTACTGGCCCGTTTTTTGGAACTGGTCATTGCTCTATGCGGGGGTGGTTTTCATTGCCTCATTATTCAGCGGTAGATTACCATTGATTTAATAAATTAATAATTAATATCTATTGAATAACTCGACGGAAATTAGACAATTTTCGTCGTTTTTTTATTACAATAAAATTTTGAAATATCGTGGTGAGAAGTGGGGGATTGTGGTAGACTTGTCCTATAAAGTGGTTAAAGGGGATGACTGGCTTGTTGATGGGTGAATATCAGCATACGCTTGACACCAAACAACGGCTAATCATCCCAGCAAAGTTTCGTGACCAGTTGGGCAGTCAGTTCGTGGTCACCCGTGGATTAGACGGGTGCCTTTTTGGCTACCCAATGAGTGAATGGCAACTTTT